>QIFJ01000204.1 GCA_003229755.1 Pseudomonadota bacterium | reverse complement strand
ATTCCTCCTCTCAAAATCGTGGGAGAGTATAGCAATTATGATTTCGATTTTGTAGGATGACTTATAACCCTGGATAACCACATGCAAATCATGCCGGGGTTTTGGTGAATCACGAAGCGAAGCTCAAAGGGGGTTGCGAAGGCGAGTGATTACACCCAAAAACCCGGCATTATGAATAGAAATCTCACATCCTGATTTGGAGATGATCCGAAAAAGTTTTTTTGGGAAGGGTACAGGAAAATGCTACTTTGTCTTGTAAGGCACGGTGAAGCTCTCAGCAGGGAAAAGGACCCGAAGAGATCCTTGTCGAAAAAAGGGGGCCTTGAAGTTGAACGTCTGGCGAGCTTTATCACCACCAATTTCAAAATGGAAATCGGCATCATCCACCACAGCGGCAAGGCCAGGGCGGCCCAGACTGCAGCTATCCTGGCTAGAACTATGGCCAAACCGCCTGAGGTTATGCAGAGCGATGGACTGAATCCGATGGATAATCCAGATGTCTGGTCTGAAAGGCTTGCTGTTCGGGAAACGGACACAATGCTGGTTGGACACCTGCCGCATCTTTCCAGGCTTGCATCTCTGCTTCTTACCTGGAATCCTGAAGTCGGGCTTCTGGAATTCGATGTGGCTACAGCGGTATGTCTGGAAGGAGTCGCAGGAAACTGGCTGCTGAAGTGGATGATCTCCCCGGGGACTCTCAAACTGGGCAGAGCTTCGGGAGATGATCCCTAATAAATAGGGTATGCTATCATTATGATAGCATACCCTTATACAGTTTAAATGCATCTTCTTTCCTGCACAACTCGGAGCCGGGAGTCATTACCGCTGCCGCACCGCAAGCTACTCCAAATTTCACTGCTTCTCTTACCGGATGGTCCTGAGCAAGCTTCATAACTATTCCCGCCACCATACTGTCTCCTGCTCCAATACTGCTTATCGTCTCAACCTGGGGCCCGCTGATCCACTCAGGTCCCTCTTCGCTTACCAGCAATGCGCCTTCAGGGCCAAGGGAAACCACCAGGATCTGGCACTTGGCATTGCGCACCAATCCGTACGCTGTTGATTCCATTTCCTTTAGAGTCGTCAACTTCCCGCCGGCGAACTGCTCAAGCTCATTCCTGTTTGGCTTTATCATGTAAATGCCCGCACCTGGAGATATTTTGAGTCCGGCTCCGGATGTATCAAGGATCATTTTGCTACCAGACCTGCCGGCGATTTCCGCAATTCTTGAATAGAAATTTTCGGGCACTCCCCGAGGCAGGCTTCCGCTTGCTACAATAAAATCGGAAGCGAGTTCTGCGGATTCCACTTCAACCAGAAGCATCTCCCATTCATCCCGTGAAATTGAGGGCCCCGGCATTCCAAAACGAAATTGTTCCCCTGTCGATTCCTCATAAAGTGTCAGATTTTCCCTTGTCTGTCCCTGTACAGCTGTGGAAGAAGTCTCAATGCCCTCCTCTTCCAGGAGTTCAAGGAGCATTCTGCCCATTTCGCCGCCGGCAGTCGTGATGGCCCTTGAAGTGCCGCCAAGCTTCATTATTGCTCTGGAGACATTCAGTCCCCCGCCACCCGGTTCGAAGCGTGGGGGGGTGCACCTGAGCTTTCTGTCCGGTTCTATCTTCTGAACAGATGCATACTTGTCTACTGCAGGGTTTACTGTAACCGTAATTATCCTCTTCAAACCGTACCTCCTCATTCCCATTTTTTCCGAGGGATTATCTCCAGATGTTGCTATTCAATACATTAATCCAACTGACTAATTGGGGAAGCGAACTGTTTCATGCGACTATATTTTATTAATGTTTATATCTATACAAAAAAATTATATATCTTGTACCGAGTCTGTTCAGAGTGTTAAGTTTTATGATGTGCAGCAAGTTTCACGGGAGGTAATTTATGTCCTCGGGTTCCAGAAAAGTTATCATCGCAGCCCTTTTTGGTAATTTTTTCATCGCAATCACCAAATTCGGCGCCGCCCTGATCACAGGCAGCTCCGCCATGGTTTCCGAAGGGATCCATTCCGTGGTGGACACCGGAAACCAGGCCTTGCTCCTCTACGGCCTCAAGAGGGCGCAGAAACCAGCAGATGAAAATTTTCCCTTCGGCCACGGAAAGGAGATCTATTTCTGGTGTTTCATAGTCGCTATTCTCATCTTCGCCGCCGGTGCCGGAATATCCGCCTATGAGGGCATACACAACCTGTTTTATCCGAGACCTCTGGTAAAACCATCTGTAAACTACATTGTCCTTGCCTTCGCCATGGTTTTTGAAGGAATTGCCTGGATGATCGCCAGGCGCGAGCTTGCCAGGTCCAAGGGCGACCTGGGTTATTTCCAGGCCGTCAGGAGGGGGAAAAACCCCTCTTTGTTTGTGGTTTTCTTTGAAGATTCCGCCGCAATGCTGGGAATCATTGTTGCATTTACCGGGATCCTCCTGGGTCATATTACGGGGAAGAGCTACTACGACGGCGCTGCATCAATTGTGATCGCTCTTATTCTGGCCGCGACCGCTATCTGGCTCGCCTATGAAACCAAAAGCCTGCTCATCGGTGAAAGCGCAAAAAACGAGACCGTTGAAAACATCCGAAATCTTGCGCGATCTTTTCCCGGCATACAATCAGTTAACGAGGTCCTGACCCTCCACATGGGTCCCGAATTTATCCTTGTTAATATGAGCGTAGATTTCGATGATAAAATTCCTGTGGGAGATGTCGAAAGGATACTTGGAGAACTCGACAGGGAGATCAAGTCCGCCCATCCAAACGTAAAACGTGTGTTCATCGAACCTGAGTCTGCGGAAAAAATTATAAGCCGTTACGATACAGGAGGAACCTCCTGACCAGGATGAAAAATCCAAACTCGAGGGGAAAATAAAATATTAAGGCAGTGATATCATTATGATATCACTGCCCCCAGTCGATTTTTCGTTGTCCTTACTCGTCCTGCTCGAACACCACCATGTTCTTCCCGGCCCTCTTTGCCTTATACATCCTGGCGTCTGCCTTGAGGAGAAGATCATCGGCTGATTCCCCATCCGCATCGTAACACGCCCCACCAAAGCTTGCCGTTATTCTTACTTTCTGTTTATTCACAATTTCTACCTCGCTGCCTTCAATTTCCTGCCGGATTCTCTCGGCCACAACCTTCGCTGAAAGGCGATCTACCTCCGGGAGGATAATGAGAAACTCTTCTCCTCCGTATCTGCCAACAACGTCGTACTCCCTTATCCCGCACATTATCATGCCCACTATGGCCTTAAGAACGATATCACCGGAGTGGTGTCCGTAAGTATCGTTAACCTTTTTGAAGTCATCAAGATCGACCAGGATCACCGCAAACTCCTTGCCAACCCTTCGACACCTCTGGATCTCCCTGGTAAGAAATTCGTTCATAAACCTTCAACCTTCTGTTGTAAACGCTCGTCAACGGGTCGGTTGTGGCAAGCATCACCTCTTCAGTGATATCCCTCATGATAAGCTGTATGCGGCCGATCTCGTTTACCCTGTCCATAGGCAGGTAGAATCCTGAAAATTCAAAGACCGCACCGTCCTTCTTATACCTCACATCTTCGATCTTCCCCTGCTTTCTGAGTGTACTGCAGATGTCCTTCCATCTGCCGGCGGGTACCAGCCGGGTTACCGACCTGTCGATAATTCCCTCACCGAAACGGTTGATCACCTTGTCGTTGCACCACAGGACCAGCTGGTCCTCCCCTGTGTCCACAAGCTCCATCAACATCTCGGGTAGAAGGTTGAGCACTTCTTTTGTGTACGTCAGTTTCCGCTCGAGAAAATCCTGGTAGTCACCTTCCAGGTTCTTCACAAGGTCCCTGTTTGTTATGATCCCCACAGCCATCCCCTTCTCATCACAGAGGACTACCCGCCTGATGCTTTTTGAGGTCAGTATCTTGACAATATCCACAAGCTTTGTGTCCATTTCCACACACTCGACCGGACTCGTCATATAAAGTCCGACTTTGTCACCAAAGGGAACCTTTTTGTTGGCCAGCTCCAGGATGTCTTTCTCTGAAATAATGCCCACCGGTTTGCCCTTTTGAAGAATGGGAACGGCGCTTATATCATCCTTGATCATTTTTTCAAGGACGCTCATTATCGATTCTTCCGGCAACGCATTAATAAGATCTCTCACCTGGTCCCGTATGTGTTTAGCCTTGATAGTTGTTCGGTAAAATTCCTCTTCAAGGTAAATCAGAAGGTCCTGTTGCGTTACGAGACCTAGAAAAATGCCAATTTCGTCCACGACCACAAGTCTGCGAATATTGTTTTCCAGCATCAGATCCATGGCATAGCCTATCGTCCTGTCGCCCATGGTCGTGATCACGTTTTTTTTTGCTAATTCCCTTACCGGCCCGTTCAAGTCTACTCCATCATAAAGCAGCCTGACGGCATCCCTTTCTGTAAGGATACCGACAGGCTGCTTTTTTCCCTCAAGGACTACAACAGCACCCTTTTCGCTCTTGTGCATGGTCGATAAAAGTTCCCCAACCGTAGCATCCGCGGATATCCCGATGTTTCCGTACGCTGCGATATCGCACAGGAGGACAGCGGCTCTGTCGATCATCGTTCACTCCTTTAAATTATCAGCAGTCAGCCTGTTGCGACCATCGGTCAGATTGTTCAGCAACGGCCCCCCCTTCGAACTATCATTTTTACTAACTCCTGGCCTTTTGGTCAACTCTCACTTTCTCCCCGGGATCGCGGATGACTCAGGAATGAGTGGTTCTGTGGAATATAAAACCTTTTTTCGGATTCCGGGTTTGAAATCAGCTCTGTATTAAGGTGCATGTATATCCTATAATTATAAGATGAAAACCAGGGACCTGAAGATATGATGGAGGTCAAGCTCTATGTTTACTGAACAGAGGCGACACCCGCGCACGCCTATTTATGTTGAGGTTCGGTATGGAGAAGTTACGGAGGATGTTACTGACCACATACTGAACATCAGCCGCAGCGGGATCTTTATTGAAACATTTTCACCTAATAACCCTGAAACATTTTTAAAGATCAGCTTCTACCTGCCAGATACAGGCAATACCTTTGAGATTACGGGTAAGGTCGCCTGGCAAAGAACCGCGGCAACTGCTGAGGGCCCACCTGGAATGGGAATCGAGTTCGTTGACATCAGCGACCACGACGCGAGTATGCTTGAGGACTTCGTAAACAGCGTGCTCACACTGGATTGATATTCCATATACCGGGACACAGGGCGTTAATTCAATCAAGGTCAAACGATAACTCCGGAACCTGAATGGCAAAAGAACAACACACGCACGTATGCCCCTGGTGGGCGGCATACTTTTTCGATAATCCCCTGAGGAAATTGATCCATAATACATCTACGATCCTGGGCCCGTATCTGGGTCCTGGTATGAAGGCATTGGATGTTGGATGCGGCATGGGGTTCTTCTCCATCGGGATGGCAGGCATTGTAGGTGATGGAGGCACTGTGTATGCCCTTGATATCCAGGAAAAGATGCTCGAGATAGCATCGAAGAGAGCTGCCCGGAAAGGTTTAGACTCCAGGATAGCTTTCAGTTTAATTGAACCTGACAGCCTGGGGCCAGACAGACTGGGAATTGAAAAGATTGTGGATTTTGTCCTTGCTTTCTGGGTTGTCCACGAGGTCCCGGATCAGGACAGGCTCTTTTCAGAAATACACGAGATACTCAGGCCTGGCGGCAACTTTCTGATGACTGAGCCTTCCTTCCACGTCAAGAAAGATCAGGTTGACAGGAGTATTGAAAGGGCTGAATCGGCAGGGCTGACTCTTACCTCAAGGCCGAACATCAGGCTGAGCGGTTCTGCGCTCTTTGTGAAACCATATAGAGATAAATAGTTTCCAGTTTCTGGTTTCTGGTTTCTAGCTACGGCAACTCACCCTCTCCTAACCTCTCCCATCAAGGGAGAGGGATTTACACCCATACCCCCACACTTCCTATACTCCGATACCTGCAAACTCTGCGGCCCCCTGCGCTAAGGGCTGACTAGCCCACTCTGCGGCCCCCCTTATCTCTTCAGATGAAACCCAACCCAGGCTTTACTTTGTGTGCTCAGTGGTGAAAAAGGAATTATTTCTTACAGAAGGGACATAACAGACAGGCGAGCCGCTTCCAGTAACCCGCCCGGCAGCACTCCCAGGACGATGGTACCCGCCATGGCAAGAGCAATACCCGCCCAGAGAAGAGGCGAGGTCCCCGTAAAAGCAGTCTCAACCTCCGGCTCCTGCATGTACATGACAATGATCACCCGCAGGTAGTAGTAGGCAGCCACAGCGCTGTTCAGGACAGCTATTACGACCAGTGTGTAGTATCCGCCCTGGACTGCCGCGTAGAAGATGGAGAGCTTGGCAGCAAAGCCCGCGGTTGGCGGTATGCCCGCCAGAGAGAACAGGAATATGAGCATTGCAAGGGCCGCGGCGGGAGATCTTCTGGAAAGACCCGTGAAATCATCCAGGTTCTCTCCCTGCACACCCTCTCTACTCATGAATATCAGGATACCGAAAGCCCCTATATTCATGAAGGTGTAGGCGAACAGATAAAAGAGGACCGACGAGATCGCCCTGTCGAACTGACCGTTAACGGATGCGACGATACCGATGAGTATATAGCCCACATGGGCTATGGATGAATATGCCAGCATCCTCTTGACGCTCTTCTGGGCAAGGGCCGCAAGGTTACCCACTGTCATCGTGAGGACAGCCAGAATGGTGATCAGCATCTCCCAGCTTCCCATCAGCTGGGGCAGCGCCTCCATGAGGATCCTGATCAGGGCCGCCAGACCGGCTGCCTTTGGCCCGACCGACATGAAGGCGGTTATGGGTGTCGGGGCGCCTTCGTACTTCGTATACATCCGGAGTCCACTGGTGGAAGGGAACCACGGAGATCTTGAAGCCGAACCCCACGAGAACCATGAGCATTCCAAGCCGCAGAGCGTTTGAAGTCACAGCGTCAGGATTATCCGCCAGCGTGGAAGCTATCATCTTAAAGTGGGTACTTCCCGTTACGCCGTAAATATAGGACATGCCGAAAAGCATGATGCCGGTGGCAAAGGAGCCGAGGATAAAGTATTTGACGGATGCTTCACCAGACCTGTTGTCCTGCCTGAAGAAACCGGCAAGGATGTACAGAGACATGGACAGGAGCTCGAGCCCCAGGAAAATGGTAATAAGCTCCCTGCCGATGGCCATTACCATCATACCCACAGTGGCCAGGATAAGCAGCGCATAGTACTCAGCGTGGTATTCGGTTCCCCCCTCTTTCATGAACCTGAGGGACACCGCAATGGTGAGTATGAGCCCGAACAGGAACATGACCTTGAAAAAGGAAGCGTACGGATCGAGGATCAGGGTACCTGAGAAGGTGGAGATGACCAGACTGGAAGTCTTCACAGCTACTGCCAGGGCCGCGATCGCCCCTGCAACGCCTATGACCGCCGACACCGTGTGATCCTTTGTGCGGGTCACGAGTTCCCACAGAATTATCGCAAAAGCCGTAACCGTCAGTATGAGTTCGGGCGCGATAACCCGAAAGTCCGGTAGTAGTATACTCAGCATCGGCCTGATTCTCCCCTAATCTCCGGTCTCTTTATCTGCCTGCAGCACCGCGGCTAGTGTTGCTGCCGGCACCGAGTCGACCGCTGCAGCCTTTTTGAGTTCCACTTCACTGCGCGCAATATCCATCCTGACAACGATCTTCGAGACCGACGGCTCTATTATTCTCAGGAACGGCTTGGGATAGATTCCTATCCAG
>QIFJ01000173.1 GCA_003229755.1 Pseudomonadota bacterium | reverse complement strand
CGCCATTTTGATCTTCTCCCCCACCCTCAGGCTCCGGATCCTCTGTTCCATCGACAGGTGCCCGAGTCCAGGCTCCTCTTTCGCGGCAGCCTCTTGTGCGACTCCTTTACCGGCTGTTGAATCCAGGGGCGATGTTTCCAGAACCCCGCGTAATTCCTCGGTCAGGGAGGGATTTTTTTTCAGGGCTTCGATCCAGTCAGTGCGGTTGCCGGCGTGTCTGACGAAATAATCCAGGACATCAGAAGAAAGTTCCGGGTCAGAGAGTACTTCAGCCAGATCATCGGGAGATATCCCCCTGATGGCCTTTACCCCCACCCTGTGCTCATCAGGATCCTGGGACATCAGCATCCGGAAGAGCAAAGTGAGCTTGCCCGCGTCTACTTTACTGACAGTTTTGGTTCCGTCAATCACGATTAGTCACCCGGAACACCCCGGAATTGCATGCAAATGCTTTAACACTGTTAGGGTCATAAAAAGCCATCAACGCGCCCATTGAGGGCGCCCAAATCAATGACTTGCACCGCAAGTTAATTACCATCGCACCCGCGCATGGGCGCCCGAATCCATAACCTTATTGTATAGTTATGGATTCGTGAGGGAAGGGAAAACGACGCTTTTCACTTCCCGCGGAGCAATAAGCCGCTAACGGACTTATTGCGACAAATAACAACATTCCGTGAGGGAAGGGAAAACGACGCTTTTCGCTTCCCGAGGAGTAAAAAGCCATGAATGGACTTTTTACGACCAATATCATTGAAGCTTTACTACAATAGCGTCCAAACCTTTTTTCTTCAGGTCATCCCTGGCCTGAGCCGCTTCAAGTTTGGTTCCATACCTGCCAACTCTGACAAGCGTAATGGGAAGCTGTGTCTCCTTCCTTTCAAGCTTAACAGGATAGCCCAGCGCACGTATCCTCTCACTCACGCGGTTGGCGTTCCCGGATAACAGGAAACCGCCGGCGTTGATGATCATTCCCTTTGCTGTCTGCCGCATGTTGGCTTCGATACCAGCGTTGCGTATCCGCTTTAGCGCACTTTGCTCTTCCCCCTTACCCAGAGGTCCAACAGTAAGGAAGTTCATCGTTGCCCTTGTGGTGCCTTCCTTGAAGAAGGGGTCATAACCAATAGCTGAAAGCGTTTTCTCCAGGTCCTTGACACTGGATTTCAGAATAAGAGCCCCTACCTGCACAGAGTATCCGGACTCCGCTGCTCTAACGAATAGAGACGTAGACGGTTCTGATCTCGGTATCTGCACTGATACCAGATCAGTCTTCTTTTCGGCCGGTTTCTGCTCGGCAGTGCCCTTTCCGGAAGGTGCTTCAGGCTCCCTCTCCCTCTGCATCCCGCCAGTGGTTATCTCCTGTGTGTCGGGCTCGCTTCCACCAGAGGGCTCTCCAGCTACCGTCTGCTCAGCCTTTGACAGCTCTGAAGCTGGAGGCTCGACAAGTGGAGCCTCTACCGCCGGTCTCCCGGGTTCGATGGTAGCCTGTGCAGGTAATTGTGTCTGAACGGGCCTGTTCTCTCTCTTAAGATAAGTTAGTGCTCCCCACAGTAAAATCAGGATGACGAGGAGAGCGCCGCCTACCATAACAAAGGGTGATGGCCCCCGCCGGACGGGCTTAGACCTGGTATTCAGGTCAAGTTCCGGTCCTGACACTGCCTGCTCCGGTTCCTTGTCCGGGATCGGACCCGGGATGCTTTCACTTATCTGCTCGAAAGGCTCCTGAGTCGGCTGTTCCTCTTCGGCGAAAAAATCCGCGGGGAGATCGAACTCTGAATCGTCAATGGAGGGCTTGGGCATGTCCTCCAGCGGTTCAGATGGTGCTCCCTGGGGGGGTATTTCCCCGGGCGGCTGCCCGTCAGTAGTATCCGGCTGCGGTTGTGAATCGTTAAAGACCACATCCTCATCTTGCCCTTCCTCTGCGCTTTGAGCGTCCTTTTCTTCTTCCTTGCTGTTGAAGGAAAATGGATCCAGATGCTCTCTTTTCGGAAAGAGATCGAAATCGTCGTCGCCCATGATAAAAAGTCCTCTCTTTAGAACATTAGAGCATTAGACATTAGAGCATTGGACACATATATTATTAAAATTACCTGCTGAGCAACTCTAATGTTCTAATTACTAATGCTCTAATACTCTATCTCCTAATCATCTCTTTTTAGCTTCTTCAATAATTTTCTCAGCCAGGTGCCCGGGAACTTCTTCGTAGTGGGAAAATGCAAGGCTGAATGAACCCCTGCCCTCAGTCATCGATCTCAGGTCAGGAGCGTACATGAGAACCTCGGACATGGGTACCTGAGTTTGTACAACCTGCTCTCCCGATCCTGGATCCATTCCAACTACTTTTCCTCTTCTTGAGTTAAGGTCGCCGATAACAGCGCCCATGAAATCGTCAGGAACCGTAACGTCGAGATTTACAATTGGCTCGAGAAGGACCGGCCTGGCATCTATGAATCCTTTCTTGAATCCCATGGAAGCGGCAATTTTGAAAGCCATCTCCGAGGAATCAACAGCATGGTAGGAACCATCGTACAGGGTTACCCGCAAATCGGTCACAGGATAGCCTGCCAACACCCCCTCCGCCATAGCTTCCCTTACACCCTTTTCAACCGCAGGAATGTACTGCCTGGGTACAACTCCTCCTACGATCTTATTTACGAATTCGAAATCCGACCCACGAGGGAGAGACTCGATTTGAAGCCATACATCACCGTATTGTCCACGGCCTCCAGACTGCTTCTTGTATCTGCTCTGCAGTTTCGTGGAGCCTTTTATGGTCTCCTTGTAGGGCACCTTGGGAACTTTCATATCAACTTCAACACCGAACTTCTCTTTTAATCTTTCGACCGTGACTTCGAGGTGAAGCTGCCCCATACCTGAAATAATACTCTCCCGGGTTTCCTCTTCCCTCGAAGCCTTCATGGATGGATCTTCTTCCATTAACCTTGTGAGTGCCGAACTGACCTTCTCCTCATCGCCCTTGGATTTTGGTACGATCGCATAGGAGAGGGCGGGCTCGGGAAGCTCAATATCAGGGAGAATAAAGGGAGCGGAATCACCGGATAGTGTATCACCGGTCTTTGTCTCCTTCAGTTTGGCCACCGCCGCGAGCTGACCTGCCGAGACAACCGGTACTGGTTCCTGCTTCTTTCCATTGAGCGTGAAAATATTTCCGAAACGTTCCTTGCTGTCCCTTGTGGAGTTCAGAAAACCCGTGTCGGCCTTGAGCGACCCCGAGATGATCTTGAATAGTGTAAGTTTTCCGGCAAAGGGATCCGTCAGGGTTTTGTAGACAAACGCTAAAAAGGGCTCATCAGTGGCGACCTTGCGTTCAGCTTCATTGCCTTTTGCATCAACACCGGCAACCATACCCCTGTCACCGGGTGAGGGCATCGTGTTCAGAATGCCATCCAGTAATTTTCTAACCCCGATATTCTGTGTTGCCGACCCGCAGAATACGGGAAGTATGTCTCCCGCAATGACGCCCGTTCTCA
>QIFJ01000170.1 GCA_003229755.1 Pseudomonadota bacterium | reverse complement strand
TGGGCTGGGTGGGAACTTTCCTCACAGGGTACGGGGTAGCCTCCATAATGCTCTTTGCTGTTCTCCAGAAAGGGATCGCCCTCAGGCTGGGAGTCTCTCCGGAACTCTTGATCGCCGGCCTTGCAGTCGGAGCCAGCCTCGGGAGTATTTCCAGCCCCTTCAAGGTGGCTTTTGCTGCGTCCCTCTCCGATGCGACCGGCATGGAGGGTGATATTCTTCGCAGCACGATCCCTCTGGGAATAATCGTCTGCCTGGCGTTGGGTGTGGTTCTGTATTTTATGGTGTAATGTATCCATTAGTCCGGGCTTTTGGGTGTAATCACTCGGCTGCGCAACCCCCTTTGAGCTTCGCTTCGTGATTCACCAAAACCCCGGCCTAATGGAGATATCATACTTATATCCCATCAACTGATTTGGATATGACCAGAAAATTGCTATTTATCTAAAGGAGAAAGTATGTGTAAACCCGAGTGGGAAAAATTGATGGCTCCGGAGTCTGAGCTGCCCTTCAAGCTGGAAACATGGGTTGATCTCGCGCCCTTTGAGAGAACCCTGGGAATGAAGATAGAAACTGCCGAAAATGGAGAGGCGGTTCTTACAATGCCGTTCACGATCAAACTGGCCCAGGGTGTCGGTCTGCTTCATGGCGGGGCGATAACGGCTCTTGCGGACACACTTAAAGAGGGTACCCACTTTGCCACTGTGAGCCTGGAGGTCGACTTCCTTGCGCCTGTCCGCGAAGGGGAAGTCAAGGCGATAGCAAGGGCAGAGCCTTCCCTTGAAGAGGAGAGGGTTTTCGTCGGCAGTGTTGATGTGCTGGATGAAGGTGGCACTGTGGCGGCAACGTTCGAGTCGATCTTCAAAGTGGCACGTCCAGAATGAGGTCAGGTTTGAAATTTGAATATAGTGAATTCATATAGCCGGGTTTTTGGGTGTAATCACTCGGCTGCGCAACCCCCTTGAGCTTCGCTTCGTGATTCACCAAAACCCCGGCCTGGCATATTTATCTATCCAGGGTTCCTGCCATGGTACCGGTATAAAACCCTGAAGCGAAGCGCCCAGGGCGTTGTGAAGGCGAAGGGGCTTTTACCAGAACACATAAATTATGTTTTGAATGCCGACTAATTTGGAGTCGATCCCAATTCAACTATTATGAAGAGAAAGAAGGAAAAAACTGAATTCATACTGGATGAACTACTACGTCTTGCCGACCAGCTGGATGTTCAGATCAGGAGAGAAGCGCTGGGTGATAATGAGGCTCCGGTCGAGAGCGGCCTGGCTCACCTTGACGGGAGGCCGGTCATCTTTCTGGAAAGGCGTCTCGAAGCGGTAGAGGCGGTGGGTGTGCTGGTAAGGGAGCTTGCGAAATTCAGGATGGATGATATCTACATAAAACCGGCTATTAGAAAACTCTTTGAAGATATAGAAGAGAGTGGCTGAATCACCCTGCGGGTTTGAACCAGACCTGGGTCACATAATCCTCAAGGAATTCGATCTCTTTACAATTCAGCCCCAGACCCTCCAGCCTGTCTTTTACCTGTGTAGAATCGGCGTAATCAATGCCGGACAGGATTATGGTTCCGCCTTGGCTGAGGAGAGAGAAAAGCAACTTTGAGTTACCAAGAATAATATCGCCGTAGATATTGGCCAGTATCAGATCAAAAGCACAGCCCGGCAAGACGCAGTCGAGGTTCCCACAGAAAATCAGCACTTTTTCCCTGACACCGTTAAGTTTAGAGTTGTTGACAGCCGCCAGCGCTGCGTCATGTTCAATGTCGAAGGCGACGATCATATCAGAGCCCAGCGAAACAGCAGCCAGGGACAGGATGCCGGTTCCTGTGCCGAAATCCAGGATTCGCAAGCCGGCAAGAGGGCCCATCTTCTCCATCTTTTCGATACAGCTTGTGGTTGTTTCATGCTGGCCTGAACCAAAAGCCCTTCCGTAGCCGAGAGTGATTTGGAAGCGTCCATCTTCCAGAACGCTATGCCCCTTTGGGACTACGGTAAATTTCTCCCCCAGGTCAAAAGGGGTGAAGACCCTACTCATCTTCAATCGAAAAACGTCCCACATTCCACCGAAGTGTCCATTCCGCGAGATAGGAATAGGCTACAGGGATGACAAGGAGGGTAAGGAGGGTGGAAAAGACCAGGCCCCAGATAATGGAATCAGCCATAGGTTTCCATACCGGAGATGCGCCCCCGAGAGAGAGGCTCATAGGAAGCAGTCCCAGGATCGTCGTCAGGGATGTCATAATGACCGGCCGCATTCGCACTATACCTGACTTGATTATAGCCCTGTAAAGGGATATCCCGGACTCCCTCTTCTTGTTGATGAAATCCACAAGTACAAGGGAGTCGTTGACCACAATTCCCGCGAGAGCTATGACCGCCACAAACGCTACTAGGGAAAAGGGGTGGCCATTAACAAGCAGCCCTGATATGACACCAATGAAGGCGAAGGGAACGGTGAGCATGATGACCAGAGGCTGGGAGAAGGATTGGAACTGTACTCCCAGGATCATGTAGACGAGAAAGAGAGCGATCACAAAAGCCCGCATCAGGCTGGCGAAACTCTCCTGTGTCTTCTCATATTCTCCCCCCTGCTCGATCTTGAAATCTGGATATTTGGCCAGGAGCTTGTCCATATGCGGGGTAAATGCCAGGTTTGCCTTGGAGGATGTGGTTATGTTCGCATCTATATCAGCGGTTACCCGCACTGTTCTCTCAAAGTCCCTCCTGTAGACGCGGGCTGGCCCCGGGCCGAATGTGACTTCAGCGAAATTTCTAATAGGGATCAGGTCACCTGCTGGTGAAGTGATCTTCATCGAACCCAGCGCGGCGGGGGTGCTTCGGTCCTCCCCTGAAAGCCTGACGACTATATCCACTTCCTCGTCCCCATCCCGAAAGATGGACTCTGTCAGTCCGTCGTTGGCTGCCCGGATCTCTGCTCCGATAATGGTGGCGGACAGTCCGTACCAGGCCGCCCTGGCCTGGTCAACTTTTATGGAGAGCTGGTTCTTTCCCGGTTGGTAGTCGTCCTTGATGTCCTTTACTCCCGGGATCCCCTTCAGTATCCCTTTTATCTCTGCAACAAGAGGCTCAACGTTTTTAAGGGTCTTACCCTTTATCTGTACCGCCACAGGTTCTCCTACCGGGGGTCCACCCTCAAGCTGGTGGAACTCAACGGACCTTATCCCTGAGATTATTCCGATCCTGACGCGAAGATCCTCGATAATTTCCTCAATAGTCCTTTCCCTTTCCTCCTTCTCCACCAGGTCCACCATGACCTCTCCAACGTTCGTCCTCCTGATGACACCGTACTCTCCATAGATAATGCCTGTATTTCCCAGCACCGCGGAAACTTCATTGCCCGGAAGAGTCAATGCCACCTTTTCCACGGATTGGACGATACGGTCCATCCCCAGAAGAGACGTGCCCTCAGGCGCGTGCAGGCGGACGGAGAACTGGGAAAACTCCTCGTCTGCGAACATGTCGACACCGAGATAGGGAACAAGCATGACGCCGAGTATGGCAAGAGTCAGGACAGTGGCCACAACTATACCCCGGTTCCTCAGGGCCAGAAAAATGAATTTCCGATAGATTTTCTGGGAAAACCTTATAAATCGGTCCCCCACAGGAGGCTTTTTGAGGGGTCTGCCAAAATCGGCCATGTGACTGGGCAGGATGAAAAGGGCCTCGAGAAGAGATGCAGAAAGGGCGATGATCACTATCTTCGGGATATAGGACAGAAACTCACCAACAATACCAACCATCATCATCATGGGAAGAAAAACGGCCATAGTTGTCGTCACAGAGGAGATGACCGGTGCCGCCACTTCCCCGGCGTACCTGGCGGCGTCGAAGGGTTTGAGTCCCTGCTCCAGATACCTGTAGATGTTCTCAATGATGATGATAGCGTCGTCCACGACTATGCCCAGCACCAGTACGAGAGAGAATACCGTAACTCCATTCAGCGAGATCCCCATCCATCTCATCATTGCAAAGGTGAGAAGGAAGCAAAAAGGTATGCCCAGGCCGGCCATGATCGCGTTCCGGAAGCCTATGAAAAACATAAGGGCGATGACCACCATCAGCAGGCCGATGAGGGCATTGTTCTTGAGGACACCCATGGAGTCGTCTATCAGTATGGTCAAATCGTTTATGTA
>QIFJ01000087.1 GCA_003229755.1 Pseudomonadota bacterium | reverse complement strand
CGGAAATGAACCTGGCTGTCGATCTTCTTCTGAAGGGTCATGAGTCCATGGAGCAGAGCCTCCGGCCTTGGAGGACAACCTGGAATGTAGACATCCACTGGAATGATGTGGCTGACGCCCGGAACCACGCTGTAAGTCTGGAAGATACCCCCGCACGTGGCGCAACTTCCCATGGCGAGGACCCACTTGGGCTCGGACATCTGATCGTAGAGTTTCTTTACCACTGGGGCCATCTTATTTGTAACGGTACCGGCGACGATCATCAGGTCTGCCTGCCTGGGGGATGCCCGGAAAACTTCCGAGCCAAACCTTGCGATGTCGTACCTGGCACATCCGACAGCGATCATCTCGATAGCGCAGCAGGCCAGGCCGAACTGAAGCGGCCAGATAGAGGAACGCTGGGCCCAGTTTATGACTGCGCTTGCCGTAGTAAGGAGTACGTTGTCTTCAGTGGGTAAAGGACCGCGGGAAAAACTGCTTCGATTCTTCTTCATGACCAGTTAAGGGCACCTTTCCTCCATACATAGACGTAACCTAAGAGGAGAACAACGACGAATAACACCATCTCGATGAACCCGAAAATCATCGGTTCGAACCGGTCGAAGAGGATGGCCCACGGATAGAGGAAGACCACCTCTATATCGAAAAGAATGAAGAGCACCGCAACGAGATAGAAGCGTACATCCAGCCTCCGGCGGGCATCTTTAATAGGTGTCGAGCCGCATTCGTAGGTGGACAGCTTTTCGTGGGAGGGGTTTTTCCTGCCTATAAGAGCGGACGCAAGAATCAGTACCGATCCGATCAGAGCCACCACAATCAGATAGATAAATATGGGCAGATAACCTAGAATGAGATCTTCTTGCATCGCTTTAGCTTGTTCCTCGGACGATCTGCTCGACCGGTGAACCTACCCCCCCCCTTATTGGGTCGGCTATAAACTTGACTGAAACTTACCGTAGTGATTGTATTCAGTATAATGTATACATGTCAGTTACAAGAGAAATTCTATACACGAAAACAGCTACGGATGTCCACACAAAAATGAATTAAAGGCATATTTGTGAAAATTATATCGGGTTGTGAAGCGCAACAGCTCCCCCTTGACTGTGAACCCTGGCTGTGATAGATGGAAAGCGTTAATATTAAAGGATTTTTCATGATCAAGGAGCATTTCACATGAGCAGATCCTCAGATCTTTTCAGCAAATCGAGGAAACTTATCCCGGGCGGTGTAAACAGCCCGGTCAGGGCGTTTCATTCTGTGGGAGGCGAGCCCCTTTTCATTTCGAGGGCTTTCGGCTCAAAAATAGTGGACGCTGACGGTAATATCTATATCGATTATGTGGGATCCTGGGGACCTATGATACTCGGCCATGCTCACGAGGAAGTCCTGACGGCAATAGCTGATGCTGCACAAAAAGGTACCAGCTTCGGAGCCCCAACCGAAATGGAGTTCACACTCGCCCGGATGGTAATAGAGGCCGTACCGTCTATGGAGATGGTGCGCATGGTTAATTCCGGAACCGAGGCGACAATGAGCGCCATCAGGCTCGCACGGGGCGTTACTGACAGGGACAAGATAGTCAAGTTTAACGGCTGCTACCACGGACATGCCGACGGTCTCCTTGTAAAAGCGGGATCGGGAGTCCTCACCCTGGGCATACCCGACAGCCCCGGTGTGCCCGAGGACTACGCAAAGAATACACTGGTCTCGGAGTACAACGATCTCGATTCTGTGAAGGTCCATTTCGACCGGAATCCGGATGAGATCGCCGCGGTGATCCTCGAGCCCATACCGGGAAATATGGGGGTGATGATCCCGGTGGACGGATTTCTTGAAGGCCTCAGGAAGCTCACTGAAAAGAGCGGAGCGCTTCTCATCTTCGACGAAGTTATGAGCGGTTTCCGGGTGGCTTTAGGTGGCGCCCAGGAGCTTTTCGGGATCGATCCGGACATAACCACCCTCGGTAAGGTTATCGGAGGAGGGCTGCCGGTGGGGGCTTATGGTGGAAAGGCCAGATACATGAGTCAGATGGCTCCGGAGGGGCCAATCTATCAGGCCGGGACGCTTTCCGGTAATCCTCTCGCCATGGCGGCCGGTATTGCAACCTTAAACATCCTCAAGAGACCCGGGACCTACGAATCGCTGGAGATGACCTCTGCTGCACTTGCCGACGGCCTGGCAGAGGTTAACTCCAGTCTTGGAGTCAAACTTGCCTTCAACCGTATCGGCTCCATGTTCACTACATTCTTTACTAAAGGACCCGTTAATGATCTCGCCGGCGCTAAATATTCGGATGCTGAAAGGTTCGGTGAATATTTCATGGGCATGCTGGAAGAGGGTATTTACCTCGCCCCCTCCCAGTTCGAAGCCGCCTTCGTTTCCCTGGCCCACACGGACGAGGATGTTACCCGTACGCTTGAGGCCCACGAAAAGGCTCTGAAGATGATCCTGTGACTGTATTGCTTGACAATCACAGTGCCACTTTGTATTTTGACGGCGGAGCTTGGAAGGGTTTCATGTCGATATGATCGCAAAAAGTCCATAACTCCGCACCTGGCAGGAGTTCTTAAATATGGCCAAGGATCGGAGATTCTACCAGCTTTTGAAGTTCAGCACTCTGGGATTGGAGATGGGGGCCGCGGCTGTCATCGGCCTCCTGACAGGAATTTATCTGGACCGTAAATTCGGGACTGACCCCTGGCTTACACTGCTCTTCACCATTTTCGGGTTCGTTGCTGCGGCTCGAGCCCTCATAAGAACTGTTCGCACCGGGGCTTTCGAGGATATGGAGGAGTGAGGGCCAGTTCCGATAAAGGAAGATTGCGCCGCATTAAGATATGGATACTGTTAATAATGCTGTCGCTGGCGTTGTCGTTCCTGATATTTCAGAAAACATCTTATGCTTTCGGTGTTTTGGCAGGCGGTTTTCTGATAATAATGAACCTGCTGGGAACTGAAAGGTTCGTAGGCTCGTTTTTCTCCGGAGGTGTTCTCGGAAAGGCAGCTTATGCGATCGGCTATCTGGGCAAACTCGCCCTTACAGTAGCAATAATAGCCGTTGTGCTAAAAAAGAACCTGGCATCGCCCCTGGGTCTTGTAATCGGATTGCTCATCCTCCCGGTAGCTCTGGCAATTGACTTTCTTGTATTTCCAGGTGATCGCGGAGCCGAAGAGGAGAATTGATGGCATTAGATACTTTCATTTTCCTGGATCACACTCCTGTAGCGAAGGCGCTCGGGAAGATCGATGGGATAGATCCATCACCAATTCTCCATGCCGCACTGGTGTCAGCACTACTCGTCGGTGCGGCTGTTCTGATCAGCCGCTCCCTGAAGGGTGGTCGGATCATGCCGGAGGAAAAGACCTTCACCATACCCAACCTGATGGACATAGCTGTCGGAGGGCTTCTGAACTTCATGGAACAGTTAATGGGTCCAAGCGCCCGGCGCTTTCTGCCACTCATAGGCACCACAGCCTTTTTCATCCTTT
>QIFJ01000315.1 GCA_003229755.1 Pseudomonadota bacterium | reverse complement strand
GACAGGAGGAAGTGGAGATCAGGGGGCAGGCTCATACAACAATTTATGTCACAGTGCCTGGATTGGGGGACGGTATACAGGCTATGAAGGCCGGAATCCTGGAGATTGCCGATATATATCTGGTCAACAAGGCCGACATGAAGTACACCGAGGCCACGGTCAGGGATCTGCAGAACATGCTGGCCATGTCGGAGAACGAAAAACTGTGGTCACCCCCTGTACTGACTTCGGTGGCATCCGAGGGCGAGGGTGTGAGTAAACTAGTTGCCTGTGTCAACGATCACTGGGAGCATATAAATAAAGCCGATGTCCTGCAGGAATGGCGCCATTGGGCCGCTGGTCAATCTGTGCGGGAAACGTTGAGAGACGTAATTGGTTCCGGGGTCAGGGAGTTAATGGAGGAAAGGTCAGAAGAGCTGGCTGATGATATCGAGAAGGTGTCTGAGAGGGAAGTTGATCCGGGTTCCGTAGCGAGGAAATGGCTTGGTGAGGTCAAGTTCAAAGTATAACTGTTCACCTTATAAAAGGGGAATTATCTCCCGATTAGTTGGTGATATTTCAATTCACATGGCCGGGGTTTTGGGTGTAATCACTCGCCTTCGCAACCCCCTTGAGCTTCGCTTCGTGATTCACCAAAACCCCGGCTTGAATATATTTACCCATCCAGGGTTCCGGTAAAAGACCCTTCGCCTTCGCAACCCCCTTTTAGCTTCGCTTCAGGGCCTTTTGCCGGAACCCTGGATAGATTATTTATATCAACGTTGAACATTGACGATTTCGCAAGAAGTCATCAACGCGTCCATTAGGGGCGCCCAGATCAATGACTTGCGTTGCATTACAATCGCACCCGAGCGTGGGCGCCCGGAGCAAAAAGCCGCTCATGGACTTTTTGCGACCCAAATAATGAAAGAGGCCAGAATTGGAGTTTTATGATGTGATCAGGAACAGAAGGAGCTGCCGAAAATTCTCCCCGGACCCGGTTCCAAAAGATACTCTGGACAGGATCGTCGAAGCCGGCACGTGGGCTCCCTCCGGGAAGAACAGGCAGAACTGGAGAATATTTGTTGTAACCGGTCAGAAGAAGGACGGACTTGTGGCAGTTGCGGACCGGTCCTTCCATCTCCTTGAGCCCAGCCTCAAGAAGCTGTACGATGAGAAGATCGTTTCATTCACAAGAGGGTTTTTCAAAACCCTTGGCGGCGCTCCTGTTGTGATGGTCTTCTACTCCGATGTGACTGATGAGGGTTCCTTCGTCGATACTCAATCCGTTGCCGCGGCTATTCAAAATGTGCTCCTTGCTGCCGCGTATGAGGGTCTGGGCTCCTGCTGGATGACCAATCCGGTGCATCTGAAAGAAGAAGTAGACGAGGTAATGGGCGTTGAGGGGCTGGAACTAATAGCCATTGTTCCCGTGGGCTATCCGGCAAAAGAACCGCCAATACCACCGCGTAAGGATGGAAGGATAAGCTGGATCGGGTTCTAACCTGGTTCCACCTTCCATGTTCCAAGTTCCAAGTAGTGTTGATCCATTTATATACCTGGAACCTGGAATTTGGAACCTGGAACTGCTTTACAAATACGGAGAGGATAAATGAGTGATTACGAAAAGATAATGAGCACATATGAAACTACTCCCGAGAGCGAAATACAGAGCCGAATAAAGCAATTTCAAAAGATCCTTAAAAGGGAGGGTATTGAAGGGGCCCTGATACAACAGCTTATAGACAGGTTCTACTTCTCGGGAACTATTCAGGACGGGATAATCATCATCCCCGCCGAAGGCGCCCCTGTGTATCTGTGCCGGCGTTCCGTTGTACGCGCCCAGCAGGAGACTCCCCTCGAAATTGTGCCGTTCAGGAGCTTTAAGGAGGTCCCCGGGGCACTGGAGGACCTGGGAGTCCGGGCCGATAGCACTCTGGGCCTGGAACTGGATGTGATCCCGGCAGCCCTTTACCAGCGTTTTGCCTCAATGCTGGGAGAAGTAAAGTGGGTAGACCTGGGACCTCTGGTCAGGGAGGTCCGTTCGGTAAAGTCGCCCTACGAAGTGGAAAGGATAAGAGCTGCCGGTATCCAGGTAGGAAAGGTGATGGAAACGGCGGAAAAGATCCTGACCGAGGGGATGAGAGAGGTTGATTTCGCCTCGGGCCTCGAAAAGCGGGCAAGAGAACTGGGACACCAGGGTATTCTCAGAATGAGGGGGTTTAACCAGGAGCTTTTCTACGGCCACATAATAACCGGAGAACATTCGGCTCTCATGTCACACATCGATGCGCCGTCCGGCGGGGTGGGGGTTAACCCATCCATAGGACAGGGAGCGGGTTTCAGAATTATCGGCGCCGGAGAACCGGTCAGTGTGGACTTCGTAGGGAACGTGGGAGGATATCTTATCGACCAGACCAGGCTCATGGTCGTGGGTGACCTTGACGGTAAACTGGAGGAAGGCTTCGATCAGGCGAGATCGATACAGGACAGGGTTATTGAAGCCATTAAGCCTGGCGCCACATGGAGCAGTCTTTATGATCTGGCTGTGTCGGCGGCCGCCGAACTTGGGGTTCCGGACAGGTTTATGGGCCCTCCGGGAGAGCAGGTACGATTTGTTGGACATGGAGTCGGTCTGGAGGTTGATGAATTTCCGTTCCTTGCCCCCAGGTTGGACATGGAGCTGCTTCCGGGGATGGTTTTCGCGCTTGAGCCCAAGATCTTCCACCCGGGGAAGGGTATCACGGGGATCGAGGACACCTTCCTTGTTACGGAAAGTGGAAGTGAGAGGCTGACTGTCACTGATCGTGAGATCATACGCGTATGATCTTATGATCAAGTTCCATGTTCCAAGTTCCATGTTCCATGTGATTTAAATCATATGGAAATTAGACATTGGAAATTCGAGTTTAGAATGGCCGGGTTTTCGGGTGTAATCACTCGCCTTCGCAACCCCCTTGAGCTTCGCTTCGTGATTCACCAAAACCCCGGCCTGCAGGCGTGACCCACGACTCAGGGTCCAGGTTACAGTAACTCACCCCCACCTAACCTCCCCCCTCAAGGGGGAGGAATTGTGTGCAGTCCTTTGCGCTAGAGCTTTTCAATCACCAATCACTAATCACTCATTACGCATCACTCATCACGATCTTGGATCCTGGATTTTGGATCATTTCAACCTGGAACCTGGAACTCGAACCAGACGAAGTCTGGTTCGTTTCGTATCACATAATTGTGTTTTGCTGATGTACGGTTCTTTTTTCACAATAAGTAGCTATGCCGCTCAAATATCTATTTTATTCACAACTTCAGAACTCCAAATTCCCGGAATATTGAGCTGAATTATCCCCTCAAATTCTCCTGAACGATTTCCAATAAATGGTACAAATAGTTGTTTACTACACCCTTTTGTATTTTCCTTGTGCACCGGCCCCGGGACTCAGTTAAATAATGGCGTGGTTGCAGGATTTTCCGGATGACCTTTTTCCTTGACATGCTATGCTTAAAACAGTGTTATAAAAGTCAGGCTATATCGCCGGGTTCATCGGCATATCGGTAACTGAAAAGGGTGAGGTCCAAGGGTGTAGAGGTTGCTATCTATGCCCGATTTTTTCTTTTCAAACCTAACAAACAGCTTTTCTTGAGTCAGCCCATGGGTGGGGCAGCCTTAAATTCGGGTCAGGAGCCCGGGCACTGCGTTATTCGCTTAACCCCCTGTAATTAAGGCGAAAACGGTGTCCAACGTCTTATCTTAATGGAGGAGATTAGAGATCATGTCAGACGATAGACAATATTTCCAGCCAGAGATTGAAACTATGCCCGTTGAGAAGCTGAAAGACCTTCAGCTCAAGAACCTCAAGGAAGTTGTCACCAGGGTCTACAACGAGAATCCATATTTCAAGAAGGTCTACAAAGACGCAGGATTCGAGCCTGGCGACTTGAAGACTCTGGATGACATTAAGAAGATTCCCTTCATGGAGAAAGGTACAGTAAGGGATGGTTATCCGCTGAAGATAGTCACGGGGCAGATAGGTGATCAGAGAGAGATGCACAGCACCTCCGGTACAACTGGAAAACCAGTCCTGATCTTTGCCTCCGAGTATGACATTGACCTCTGGGCGGACCGGAACGCTCGGGAGCTTTGGATGGTTGGTGTGCGCCCGGGAGATATTTTCCTCAACTCCTTCGGATACGGATTACCCACGGGCGGATTCGGCTTCCATTATGGTGCTCAGAAAATGGGCGCATGTCCGATACCTCTTTCCGGCGGCCAGTCCGACAGGATGATAGACCTTCTCGTAGATCTTCCCATCAAGGCTTTCTGCGCGACACCGTCTTTCGCTCTTTACGTTGGCCAGAAGGCACAGGAAAAGGGCTTCGACCTCGCGAAGGACTCCGCCTGCGAGATCAGCCTTCACGGCGCCGAGCCATGGCCGTGGTCCACAAGAGAGAAGATCGAAGAGCTGTTCGGCGTGACTGCCTATGATGAATTCGGCATGACCGAGTTCCTTGGGCCGGGAATGACCTGCGAGTGCGAGGCCAGATCCAAGGATATGCCCATAAGGATGCACCTCTGGGCAGATCATCTCCTCGCCGAGTGCATCAATCCTGATACAGGAGAACCTGTTGCCGATGGTGAGGATGGAGAGATGGTCTGGACGAACCTGGTTAATACAGGTACTCCGCTGATCCGGTTCAGGAGCCGTGACCTTGCCGCCATGACCTGGGACTTGTGTCCCTGCGGCAGGACCCATCCCAGGATGGCAGCCATCAAGGGAAGGTCGGATGACGCTGTTTCCATCAGCGGCCTGGTTGTATTCCCGAGCCAGGTGGAAGAGGCACTCACCGGTTTCCCGGAGATGGGCGCTAATTTCAGGATGATAATCGAGACGGACAAGAGGGGAATGGATCACTTCACTCTCATAATAGAACTCAAGGACAAGACTTTGCTCGACGATAAGGGTAACGTGGCAAATCTGACCCAGAAAATGAAAGAATCAGTGAAGGCCGTTACCGATGTCAATCCAAAGGTCGTCGAGCTCATCGGTCCGGATGAACTGCCGAGGGCAACAGCAGGCGAGGGTAAAACCGCCAGCGCCCGTGTTGAGGACCGCAGGAAGAAGTAGCGATTCAACTTTTGTTTTTATAGTAAGCAAACATACTAGCCAAATGGAAGGAGGTGTGGATATGGAGCGAAAGCGAATGAGGGCTCGATATATTGAGGAGGACTTACGTCTCTCCGAGAGTGTAGAGCCTGTAGAGGCGATGGAAACATGGCAGAAGATAATTGACGCTGCCTGGGATATGACGATCGTGGCCGTCGCCTACAACGATATGCGGATCCCGCTGGGAAGGGTCCCGGATACCCTCGAGACTCTGGAGAAGGAAGTCGCCACAGTCGCGGAGGAGAAAACCCTGGACATCATCGAGGAAGAGATGAAGACTGGCATCCGGCATTTCTCTGACATCGTTGCGAAAGCGCAGGCGAGCAAGGAGGAGATGGAAAGAATCCTACGCTCCACCTGGAACCGCAGGGTGAAGATCAAAACATGACGTTTCCCGCTTAATAATTTCGTTTAAGCAGGAAGAAAGGAGAAAGTTATGGCAGAGGCCACTATCCCCACTTTCATGAGGGGAAAAGACAAGATCATGTCCCTTACGGACGCGATCAAAACTTTCGTCAAGCCAGGCACCTGCATCTGTGCGGGCGGCTTCAGCTACACCAAGAAGCCCTTCGCCCTGGCCCGTGAGGTTATTCGCCAGAACATCGGTGACCTTTTCGTCACCATGAACGGCGGTGCCTCCATTTGCGAGTTCTGGGCGGCAGCAGGTCTGGTGAAATTGCTGGATACGACGTATATCGGCCTGGAGGGAATCCAGCCGGTTGCGTACAGTATTCGCCGATCCATC
>QIFJ01000176.1 GCA_003229755.1 Pseudomonadota bacterium | reverse complement strand
ATTGAGAGAGATGATCATTCCGGGAATTACGGCCATTCTTGCACCGGTGATCGTTGGTTTTGTGCTCGGCAAGGAAGCCCTGGGAGGAATGCTGGCAGGCGCGACACTGACAGGCGTCTTTTTGGCCCTCTTCATGGCCAACGCGGGCGGCGCGTGGGACAACGCCAAGAAGTACATCGAGGAAGGTCATTTCGGCGGCAAGGGTTCCGACTCACACACAGCCGCGGTCGTGGGCGACACGGTAGGCGACCCGTTCAAGGACACATCGGGCCCCACCATGAACATCCTCATCAAGCTCATGTCCGTGGTTTCCCTGGTGCTGGCACCGCTGTTCAAGGTGATAGAGCCGTTAATTAAGTAAGATCGCGATTAGCGCAATGGTAAAAAGGCCGACCCTTCCGGGTCGGCCTTTTTGTTGAAGGTTGAACCAGCCTTCGCTATAACTATAATTGCTTATCAGCTTCGGCTGGCAGGCGTTGAACAGTTACTATCACTAGAAACTAGAAACTAGAAACCAGGAACTCGAATAATGTCAGCTACCAAAACCGGCCCGAACCTTGCAAAGATAGAGAGCAAGGTGACTCTGAAAAAGCCCCACCCTTGCGGCTCTAACGAGTTCATCGTTATCCAGATGGGGATTGAAGTTGTACTGAAATGCCTTAAGTGCAGCTCGTTTGTGCGAATAAACAAGGAGCGCTTCGACCGTTTTGTAAAATAGTTGTTAGTAAATCAACCGGGGTTTTGGTGAATCACGAAGCGAAGCTCAAGGGGGTTGCGAAGGCGAGTGATTACACCCAAAAACCCGGCCTTATGAATACACTATTCCGAAATCCCTTACTAACCGGGAGATGAGCCGAAAATTACTGGATCTTATCAAAAACTTTTAACTTTTAACGTTCCCTACACTTGATAAGGGATGTTAATTATGCTAAACAAGTCCACTCAAATTCAAACCTTCCCCGCATGCTCGCGGGAAGAGCACACAAACTCCTTGCTCGCGCACCGGATCCACCCGGCCGGCGGGGGCTGCAGCCCGAAAGGAGACTCAATGTGAAAAGCTACGAAACCATTAGTATTTTGCACCCCGACCTGACGGAAGACCAGGTCAAGGAAAGTATCGACCTGTACAACAAGATCATCACCGACGACGGGGGAGAAGTCCACAAGTCTGAAACCTGGGGGCTCAGGAAACTTGCCTATCAGGTCAAAGGTAACCCGAGGGGATACTTTGTTTATCTCCTCTACGCTGCAAAACCGGATACTATAAAAGAGCTGGAAAGGATCCTGCGTATCACCGATACGAACATCCGCTATATGACGGTGAAAGTGGATTCGATCGAAGAAGCGGCCAAGGCCAAGCCCCAGCTCCTTGATGATCCAACCCTAAGCATACAGGACGGCTGAAATGGCAAGTTACAATCGAGTTATTCTCATGGGTAATCTCACACGGGATCCCGAGCTCAAGTACACTCCTGCTGGAACCGCGGTTGCAAACTTCAGTATCGCAGTTAATCGCCGGTTCAAGACCGAGGATGAGGTCAGGGAAGAGGTCGATTTCTTCGACATCGTAGTGTGGGGTAAGCAGGCGGAGAACTGCAGCGAATATCTCAGCAAGGGAAGATCTGTCCTCGTCGAGGGCCGGCTTCAGCAAAACCGCTGGGAAACCAGTGAAGGCCAGAAGAGAAGCAAGGTAGAAGTAGTGGCCAACACGGTCCAGTTCCTGGGCTCAAGAAGCACTGAGGGCCCGAAGGGAGCGCCCGGCGGCGACGACGCTGAGTTCGACGAATCGGACATCCCGTTCTAATATTGTGGGGTCGGAGCTCAGATTCTCAAAGTTCCAGGTAAATAATGAATATGACATACCCTGGAACATGGAAGTTGGAACATGGAACTCGTCCAGAGTTCCGACCCCACACAAACAGGAGACAACTTAAAGATGATGAAGAGACGATTCGGAAGGCGGAGGAAAGTCTGCCATTTCTGTGTGGATAATGTGGACAAGATCGACTACAAGAACGCGAGGGCACTGAAAAGGTACATCACCGAGCGGGGAAAGATCCTGCCCAGCAGGATATCCGGCAACTGCGACAAACACCAGCGGAAGCTCACCGCGGCTATCAAGAAGGCCCGCAATATCGCGTTATTGCCGTTTACGGTTGAACGCTAGTCCAGAGCATTAGAACATTAGAAATTAGAACATTGGATATTAAAGGTCCTGGTTTTAATTATTCTTTTCCTCGCGTCCAATGCTCTAATGCTCCAATATTCTAATGCTCAATAAACAATTATCGGATATATGGTGATAGACAACACCCACAATCAGGTCCTATCGGAAAATCCGGACCAGAAAGAGATCGTTAAACTCTGGCTCTCCCTGGTGGGTATCGCCATAATTCCCCTGGGAGCTTTCTTCCTGCATCCTTCCCTGGGAACCGCCCTGGGTGTCATGACACCCATACCCCTTGCCTACGGGATGAGAAGAAGGAACATCACCGAGGGCCTTATGGCCATCGCTCTCGTAGCCATGGCCACCGCGTTCGTACAGGGTCCCGGAGCAGGTCTGCTTTTTGCCGTGGAAACGTTCCCTCTTTGCCTCGCAATTTACTGGGCCATAGGAACAGAGAGGCCCCCATATCTTTCCGTACTCGCCGGAGTCGGATTTGTGGCCGGTGTGGGGTTTGTCACCATGTTCATCTACAGTATTGCAATGGACCTCACCTTAGGTGAAGTCTACAGGCAGACGCTAGAGAAAATGGGGTTTTTCATGGAGACGGTATCCGCGGGTAACGATATCCCTGCAGAGAACGTACAGCAGCTCCAGTGGGTCATAGATATCTGGAAGCGCCTGTTCGCGGGGATCTGGCTTTCCACTCTGACACTGCTGCTCGCGTTTTATACGGTGCTGACCAGAGGGCTTCTGGTCCAGACAGGTTTCATGAAAGAGGAAGAACCGTCGTTTTTTGCCCGCTGGTACCTGCCCTTCCCATTTGTGGGTGTTTTCATAGCCCTGTCAGCCATTGTAATTCTGGGCGAGGGAACGGTAAAGAGCGTGGCCTTGAACGGACTGATCCCCTTAGGGACGCTTTACGGCATTCAGGGCATGGTTGTTTTGGGGCACATTTTTTCCCGGTGGGGGATCCCCCATATGTTCAGGATACTTCTGCTGATGTTTGTTGCAATTGCGTATCCCATGGTGCTTATTATCGCTGTCGCGCTAACAGGTCTTTTCGATACGTGGATCGACTTCCGCAATCGCTTTCCCTTTCCCGAGGAGAGCGAATAAATTTTATCCCGATCTGATATTGATGTTATAATGACTTTTTCTCTCAACATTGATGACTTCGCAAAAAGGAGCAAAACGATGAAAGTTATCCTTCTGGAGGACGTATCAAACCTTGGGAAAATGGGCGAGACCATAGAGGTAAAGAGCGGCTATGCCCGAAACTTTCTGATACCAGGCAAAAAGGCGGTCAGGGCCACCAGCAAGAACGTAAAGGCCCAGGAACATCATCTCAGGGCCATTGAGAAAACATTGGAGGCAGATGCTGAGAGAACCAGGTCTCATTCCCAGAAACTCTCCGACCTCACTCTGACGTTTACCAGAAAAGCGGGCGAGTCGGGCCGCCTGTTCGGTTCCGTCACTAACATGGACCTGGCTGACGCAGTTTCCGCCCAGGGGATGACACTGGATCGGAAGCTCATCCAGCTGGAAGATCCGATCAGAGAACTGGGTGAGTTCGAGGTTCCCGTCAAGCTACCACACGACGTCCCGGCGACTTTGAAAGTTATCGTCGAAAAAGAGGCGGACGAAGAAGAGAAAGAATGATCCATGACTGAAGGTCTCGAGGCCAGGAAAGTACCCCCGCAGAACCTGGAGGCTGAAAGGGCCGTACTGGGTGCCATTCTGCTGGAAAACGAGGCAATCTACACCGTCATGGAGATTCTCACGTCAACGTCTTTTTACCAGAACGGTCACCGTATAATCTTCGACAACATGCTCTCCCTGTCCGAAAAGGGTGAGCCGATAGACCTGATCACCCTCACCAACAGGCTCCGATCCGAGAACCTTTTAGAAAAGATCGGGGGAGCATCTTTTTTGCCCTCTCTCGTGGAGGGTGTCCCTACTTCAGCGGGGGTCGGGCACTACGCCCGTATCGTCAAGGATAAAGCCATCCTCCGCGATCTTATTACCACTACATCCAACATTCTCGAAGACTGTTTCGATTCACCTGGCGAGGTGGAAGAACTGTTAGACAGCGCCGAACGGCGTATCTTTCAGATCTCGGAAAAAAGAGTCAGGGCCGGCTTTTTCTCGCTGAAGGAGATCGTCAAGAGCAGCTTCAAGACAATCGAAGGCCTCTATGAGAGAAAGGAGCACGTAACGGGCGTGCCCA
>QIFJ01000006.1 GCA_003229755.1 Pseudomonadota bacterium | reverse complement strand
TGTGGCGAGTATGATCCTCAGGTTGGCCTGGTGGGGAATAAGGAAATCTATTTCGTCTTCTGTAATGTTATTGTGCTTGAGGACCTCATCAACCACTTCACTGAGTTTGGTGACAGCAATCTTGAATGTTTCGTTGCCCTTCATCTTGATGGTGTTGAGTTTCTTGTCGATCATTTCATAAGACGGGGGCATTCTCGATCCTCCACCCGGTGCGCTCAGAAGATCCTTCATTGAGCCATCGCAATAGAGATGGGTAGAAATGATCTGCGAGCTATCCTGGCTGGGTACAAGTACAGCGGCGCCTGCCCCGTCTCCGAACAGCACAGCAGTTGACCGATCCTCCCAATCGATATAACGGGAAAGCACTTCCGCCCCCACAATAAGGATAGTTTCATACATACCTGATCTGATGAATTGATCTGCAACAGAAAGTCCGTAAATAAATCCCGTACAGGCAGCCTCGAGATCGAAGGCCGCTGCTGAGCCGGCACCGATATTATTCTGGACCAGTGCGGCAGTTGATGGAAAAAAATGATCGGGCGTAATAGTGGCTACTATAATAAGGTCCAGGTCACCAGGTTCTTTTCCGGCCATTTCCAGCGCTTTTAAGGACGCTGCGGTCGCCAGGTCTGACGTGGCCTGATCATCGGAGGCCAGGTGACGCTGCCTGACACCTGTTCTGGATACTATCCACTCATCGGTCGTATCCACCATTTTCACGAGATCCGCATTTGTCAGCATCCTCTCAGGAAGATAGGATCCCGTCCCCGCGATCATGCTTCTCATGTCTTTTCCTCTTTGGTGGCGCCACCCGACGCTTCACTCTTGTCCATGATCCCAAGATCCATCTTCTTCTCTTTCAAATGCTCTATGACCTGGTGGACTCTGTCACCAACCGTCTGCTTCAGGTCGGCACTGGACTCTACTTCCTGGCGTACGATGCGGGAGACCCGGGCGCGCGCATAACCGTCAACGGTTATGATCGCGTTCTTGATGGCATGGGCGTTGGACCTTCCATGGGAGATAAGGCCCAGACCGTCAATACCCAGAAGGAGTGCGCCTCCGTATTCAGCATAGTCAAATCGCTGCCTGAATTTTTTTAGCGCCGGCCGCATGAACAGATAGCCGAACCTGCCCAAAAGAGAAGCCTTTATTTCCTCCTTGAGCCGCATGCCCAGAGTGTAGACGACCCCTTCTGCAACCTTCAGGGCTACGTTTCCGACGAAACCATCACAAACAACAACATCAACCCTGTCTGCGAATATGTCTCCTCCCTCTACGTTCCCGATGAAGTTAAGGTCACTTTTTTTGAGAATGTCAAAAGTCGTGCGTACAACTTCATTTCCCTTGCCGGCTTCTTCACCGATGCTGAGAAGTCCGACCCTGGGACTCTGCATGTCAAGTGTGATCTTGGCAAGAGCATTACCCATAAAGGCAAACTGGACCAGATTATGGGGCTTACAGTCCACATTTGCCCCTGCATCCAGCATAACCACTCTTCCGCTGTGAGTAGGGATGATCGAGCCGATCGCCGGTCTCTCGACGTTGGGAAGAAGGCCCAATACATACATCCCCGCCATCATAGCCGCGCCTGAGTTTCCGGCTGAAATAGCAGCGTCAGCTTCACCGGATTTTACGAGTTCGAATATCTTCAGAATGGACGAATCCCGTTTGCCTGCAAGAGCCCTGCGCGGAGCCTCATCCATACGGACAACCTCAGAGGCGTGCTTGATAAAGATGCGGCCCTCTGGAGGGCTGGCATGAGAGAGCTGAGGCTCAAGAATCTCCCGGTCGCCCACCAGGATCACCTGACATTCGTGCTCCCGAGTCGCTGCGACAGCACCCTCTAAAATGGCCTGGGGGGCAAAATCTCCCCCCATTGCGTCAATTGCTATTTTCATAAAAGTTAAGTTTGCCGCTGGAGGATCTAGACCTCCTCGACCTCAATTACCTTCCGACCTCTGTAGAAACCGCAGTGAGGACATACTCTATGAGGCATCTTCGGTTCGCTGCATTTGGAGCATAATGAGCTCGCGGGTATCTCCAGAGCATCGTGGGAACGACGTCTCCTTGTTCTTCCCTTTGATGTTTTCTGCTTCGGAACTGGCATTTTCTGTCTCCTTTTTTCAACTGCCGCTGAACCCGCCGGTCCACAGGATCATTCCGTCAGTTTTTTCCTTTATCCCTGTCTGAATCCCTCAGAGATTCAAGGACTTCCCACCTGGGATCGATACTCTCGACATCGCATGCACAGGCATCGCTCCCGATGGCCTCTCCGCATGAGGGACACAACCCACCACACTCCTTCGAACACAGAGGCTTCATGGGCAAAGCCAGCCGCACCTGTTCCTCAATAAAATGCTCTAAATCCAGACTGTCTCCCCGGAAAAATTCGACATCGAGGTCATCGGAGGCCAGCTCCATCTCCTCTCCCTCCCCTGCAGCCAAAAGGGGACGGAGTTCGATGAAGATCTTTTCTTCAATTTTATATCTGTAGCTTGTCAAACAGCGAGAGCACTGAAGGCGCACACACCCGCTGACTGAACCTTTTATCAGTACCTGAGACCCTGTTTTCTCAACTCTGAAAGTCCCTTTAACGGGACCATCAGCATTTATTGACTTAGCTGCAAGGGCATCAGGTTCGAGCGAAAGTTCAGCATTCAGCCCCTCAGCGGGCACTTCACCGAGCCGGAGGAACATAATAACCTCCCGTCAGGTAGAATCTGAAATAGATACAGGAAGCAAAGTGCTTTGTCAATCCGCGCAAAAGGCTTCAACAAACGGTAATTTCCACTTAAAAACAAGATGATATGCCCTTTGAATTGAAAGTTGAAAGTATGATATTTAATATTATGTCTGAAACATTCAACTTTTAACTTTCAACTTTTAACCGGGTATTATACGTCCTCCATCACCTTCAATTCCAGCGGATGGCGGTTGATGAAGAACTGGCCGGCAAGATCCTCGTGGCTGTATTTTTGTGCCAGGTGGATCAGACAGGAATTAAGGTAACGTCTATGCTGAAAGTATCCGCTATGAGATCGGCTGGCCTGTGGCCAGGGTCCCAGGACCCATGACTCAGGACCCAGGTGCTGGTCCAAGGTCCAAGATCATGAGCGACAAGATTGCCGCGTCGCATACGCTCCTCGCAATGACTCTCTTTTTAAACTTCGACTTCACCTTCGCACTTCGACTGCACTACACACTGTGGAGCAGCCTGCAACTGGCTGCACTGTGGTCCACAGGCTCTTATCTCTTTATATAAACCCAAACTCCTCCCTTTTTCCTCTTCCCTCTTCCTTGCTAAAAGCGGCTTTGCGTGAGCCAGATCTTATTGAAGTAAATTTCCCGGTTTATGGCCGATTGCCAAGGAAGTAAATATCCTGTAACCTTTTTTATTATTGCTGTTAGGGTCGTAAAAAGTCCATGAGTGGCTTTTTGCTCCACGGGAAGGGACCCTTCCCTCACGAATCCATAACTATATATTAAGGTTATGGATTCGGGCGCCCATGCTCGGGCGCGATTGTAATGCTGAGCAAGTCATTGAGGAGAATACAATGAAGCAAAAAGCACTGTCAGCAATATTTTCATGCCTTCTGGTGTTATTGCCACTCTCAGGTGCCCACGCTGCCTTTGTGATCCAGCAGGAGGGCACACTGGAGTTGAAAGAAACCCCCATAGATATAGCGGTTTCATCAGACGGACAGTGGTCCTTCGTTCTTACAGCGGAGGGCAACATCCACATCCTCGCGGCTAACGGCGCGCCGCTGCAACAGATCTCCGGGGCAGCGGGTTTCGACAGGATCGAGTTCGCGGGAAGCAACAGGCTTATCCTGACCAGCAGCAAAACAAAAAAACTCAAGATCATAGTACTGAACCAGATCCAGGAACTGAACAACACAGGATCGCCCTTCAAGGGACCCGCTAATGCGCCGGTTGAGGTTGCTGTATTCGATGACTTCCAGTGACCCTACTGCGCGAGGCTAGTACCTCTACTCAAGCAGGTGCTTGAAAAATATCCCGAAGACGTGAAGCTTGTATACAAAAGCTTTCCTATCAGCAACCACAAGTTCGCCAGACAGGCCGCTGCTGCGGCCCTTGCCGCCGACAGGCAGGGCAAGTTCTGGGAGATGCACGACCGTCTCTTTGAAAAATACAACCAACTTAACGACACCGTGATCAGAAACATCGCAAGGGGCCTTGGCCTTGACATGAAGCGGCTCGAGAGAGATATGAAAGACCGGAAAATTCAATCCATGATAACCAGAGACATAGAAGAAGGGAGAAGAGTAGGGGTGAGGGGGACACCTACAGTTTTCGTGAATGGAAAACTGCTGCAACAGCGATCTCTAGCCGGCTTTTCTGCAATGATCGATAGCGAACTTAAAAAGTAGGGATCATCTACAATTTAGTTGGTGGAATATCGGCATATGTACACTGAAGGCCGGGCTTTTGGGTGTAATCACTCGGGTTTATTGCCGAAACCCATGCATTATGTATTGACCACCAACTAAATTGGAGATGAACCATGATGTTTAACAAATATTACGTCACTTGAAACGTGAAACCCGATAATTGATAGAAAACGGGAGTTACTAACAGATGAGAAAATCCACACTGACAGTACTATTCACAACAGCAATTGTCGTTCTCGCTTTATGGACGCCTCCTCCGGTGCACACTTTTACAGGTGAGGGATGCGCGGAGGGCGCGTGTTCGGACTGTCACAGTCTGAACAAGCAGGAAGCCTCCCAGCTGCTGAAGGGAATGGTTCAGACGGTTAACAGCGTTGAATTCTCAGAGGTCCCGGGTTTATGGGTGGCGCACGTCGTAGACAGGGAACGTGAGGGGCTTGTCTATATAGATTTTTCAAAGAAGTACGTGATCTCGGGACAAGTGCTGCAGATCGCAAACCGGGAGAACATAACGAAAGCAAAGCTGAGGGAACTAGTCCGTGTGGATCCAACTGCCATTCCCCTTGCTGATACGCTTCTCATCGGGAGAAGGGACGCTGAAAAAAAAGTGATCGTTTTTACCGATCCCCAGTGCCCCTACTGCGAGAAACTCCATCCCGAGCTCAAGAAGGTTGTTCAAA
>QIFJ01000150.1 GCA_003229755.1 Pseudomonadota bacterium | reverse complement strand
ATACTCTAATACCCTCGCCCCCTCCTCTTTCCAAACTCCTGGAAGGTGTTTTTGGCCTTCCTTTTGCAATATTCTTCGTACCATTGGACAGAGGCCTTCAATAAGGGAGGTCAGAAATGAAAAAGAGAAAAGACCCGGTTGCGAAGTACCCCGGTAACGAGTGGCTTGCAAAAAAACTCAAGACGTTGAAGTTCGAGGCGACCGTCCCCTTCGCGCACGGTGTGATCCGCGGCGCCATGGCAAATCCCGTGGGAATTCAGCCGGCTAGTGCATTTGCCAGGATCAACGGTGATGAAAATCCATTGAGCCATGATTCCAGACAGCTGGAAAAGCTGATTCTAGCCCTGCTCCACCTGTGGAACGATACAGCCGTCAATTACGATATGGGCCGCAGGTTCCCACAAGCTCTCACGGCCGATCCCTGCACCCGGGAGGATGAAAGGACCTTCAACGATGAGATCATAGATCTTGCCGATGGGTTCCTGGAGGGTTTCTGCCTCGCAGGAATTCCGAAACGATATCACTCGGAGGCATGCGAGAAATACTTCCTGGACATCGTCAATAAGGCAAAATTATGTCTGAACTGGTACGATAATCCGGAGGAGTTTGCGAAGGAGTACCCGGAAACGAGTCTCAGACTGGAAGTTCTGAGAAACTATCTGGCGATGATCGAGGAGACGATGGTGTGGCTGCATCTATACGCTCAACACGCAGCCGGGGACGGGCATCTCTTTTCCGGAGGTGTTCGGTCGGTTCTTCATGAAGGGGTAGGGTAATGGTTAGTGGAACAACTGCATCGGAAAAGATCCCATGGTCAGGCCGGCTGTTCTCCGTTCAACCTCGCATTCGCCTTCAGCGCTCCTTCGACGAGTTTCAACACACCTATCAGGGGTACGTTCTCGGTATCGAGGGTACGAGAGCTGGTAAACACCGTAATTTCCTCGTTGCCATAGGAAAGGGGGCCCAGGAAAAATACCGCTTTCATGCTGGCGTGTAAACAAGGGGGTCAGGTCCATGAGGTAAGATACGTCCACTTCCAGGGCGTCCCGAAAGTAGTCCAGGCTTACATTGGCCCGTCCCAGCGACCCCTCGCTGCTCGCCGTCAGGGCCTGACGGAGCTCCTCCAGGTCGCCCTGGTCCGGAAGCGGCAGGATAGTGGAAGGTGCCGTCTGATTGAAATCGTATCATATAATAATTATTTTTTTCCAGTTCCATGACGCCGCAATGAATATCCGGGGGGCTGAGGTTGATTTGAAAGCCTTGGGGATCGTAACCCGAATTGCAGCTTTCAGGGTTGACAAACACGATTATCATATGCATAGTTCGCCAGCCTTATGGATGTTCGATCGTCCGGAGGCGAGAGAGGATTAAGAGGATAATGAAGGAAACGATCCACAATATAGCCATTATCGCCCACGTCGATCACGGGAAGACAACCCTGGTTGATGCCATGTTGAAGCAGTCCGGTGCCTTTCGAGAGCACCAGGTTGTCAACGACCGGATCATGGATTCCCACGACCTGGAACGGGAGAGGGGAATAACCATCTTGTCGAAGAACCTATCCATCCGCCATCAGGGTATGAAGATCAATATTGTCGATACCCCTGGGCACGCCGATTTCGGAGGCGAAGTGGAGCGTATACTGAAGATGGTTGACTCGGTTCTTCTGCTGGTCGACGCCTTTGAGGGCCCCATGCCCCAGACACGGTTTGTGCTCAAGAAGTCCCTGGACCTCGGCTTCAGACCTGTTGTGGTGATCAATAAGATCGACCGGTCCGGTGCACGCCCTCACCAGGTCGTTGATATGGTGTTCGACCTTTTCTGTGAGCTCAACGCAAACGATGAACAGCTGGACTTCCCGGTTGTCTATTCCAGCGCCCGGGACGGGTACGCAAAACGCGAACTGGAGGATCAGTCTGACGACCTGGAGCCTCTCTTTTCGGCGATCCGCGACCATGTATCGCCCTATGAAGGTGATCTGGGCGCGCCCTTCAGGATGCTCGTAGCCCACATCGACTACGACGACTACATCGGTAGAACCGCCACCGGCAAGGTTTTCGGCGGCCGTGTTAACACCGGAGACAATATTGCCCTGGTTAAACAGGACGGCCGCGTGGTGACTGGCAGGGTTTCGAAGCTTCTTGGATTTGAAGGTGTAAAGCAGGTTGAACTGAGTGGAGCGGTAGTAGGGGACATCGTGACCCTGGCCGGTTTTGAAGAGGTCGGCATCGGGGAAACCTTCACCTCCGCCGAGTATCCCGAGGCGCTTCCCTACGTTTCTATCGACGAGCCGACGATGGCCATGAATTTCATGGTCAATTCATCTCCCCTGGCCGGAAGGGAGGGGAAGTACGTCACCTCCCGGCAGATATTCGAGAGGCTGTCCAGGGAATTGAGGACAAACATCTCACTTCGCGTTGAGAAGGCGGAAAGCTCCGACTCTTTCAAGGTGTCGGGCCGCGGGGAACTGCACCTTTCGATCCTCATCGAAAACATGCGCCGGGAGGGTTATGAACTGGCAGTCTCAAAACCGGAGGTCATCTATCGCGAGATAGACGGCAGGCTCTGCGAGCCCATGGAATACCTGGTGATAGAAGTTTCTGAGGAATACCAGGGAACGGTTATCGAGAAACTGGGCACACGTAAGGCCGAGATGATCTCGATGCAGCCAATGGACGGCACAACCCGCCTGGAATACGTTATCCCCGCCAGGGGTCTCATCGGTTTCCGGTCTGAGTTCCTTACCGACACCAGGGGTACCGGAATAATGACCCACACGTTCCACGAATACGCGCCCCATAAAGGTCTCATTCCAGGACGGAAGAACGGTTCCCTGATCGCCATGGAGAAAGGGGAGACGGCCGCCTACGCTCTTTTTAATCTGCAGGAACGGGGAATCCTCTTTGTCGGTCCCAGAGTTGAGGTGTATGAGGGTATGATCATCGGGCAGAACAGCAAGGAGAATGATCTGGTGGTCAATCCCGGCAAGGGGAAAAAATTGACCAACATGAGGGCGGCGGGAAGCGATGACAGCATCCGTCTGACACCTCCTCAAACCCTTAGCCTGGAGCAGGCCATGGAATATATCGATGATGACGAACTGGTGGAACTGACTCCGACCTCGGTCAGGCTGCGGAAAAAGGTGCTCGATGGCAACGAGAGGAAAAAGTTCGACCGGATTCACAAGAAAAGCTCCAATTTCTGATCTCCCATCTCCATTTTCAGAGAACCATTCTCCCATTTCCATTCTCCCATTTCCATTCTTCAATCTCTAATTTCCAATTTCCAATCCCCGGAAACAGGACTTTAAATTAATTTTCCTGGAGTCATGGTATTCTAAAACTTAGATCTCAAATACAGGGAGAACATGGTGGACTTGTCGTACCAGCACTTTCTGGCCCTTCTGAAAGAGGCTCATCCACTTGTGTATATCGGGCTCCTGCTCCTTTGTGGCTATGCGGGGGGGAAGGTTGCCAACGCACTGAAGGCGCCACGTGTCAGCGGTTACATCGTCACCGGGATGATCCTGTCCCCATCCATCCTGGGGATATTCCAGGTGGA
>QIFJ01000313.1 GCA_003229755.1 Pseudomonadota bacterium | reverse complement strand
CGGAAGGGGGTCCGAACTTCTCCATGATCCTGACAGGCTCAGGACAAGGGTGCCCTCTTCGGGACGGGAGAAACCGATTTGTGCGTGTTCGATCATGGGCTCTCTATTGTTCAGGATTTAAGGGGGTTTAACAGTCAGTATATTTGGATATGTTCCTACTCTCAAGGGAAATGATATTTAAGTAGAAAGTAACAAGTAGTCAGGAGGAAAAGATTTTACGAAGAGTTACGCAAAGGTTTTCTACTGAATTCTTACCACTGAATACTGATTGCTGGATTTAACCTGGCCCTCTTTTTGAACATCCTTTCAAAGCAGGACAACCTGCTTGATATCACGTAAATAACGTGTTACACGTAAATAGCGTGTTAATGGAGGTGGCAGATGGGAAACAAGCAGAATCTCACGGTGAGTCTGGATATTGAGACGATCCGCAAGGCCAAGATCCTGGCAGCGGGCAAAAACACTTCAGTGACAAAGCTTCTCACGGGATATGTGGAGGAAATGATCGCCGAGGAGGAGAGGTACGACGCGGCCAAACGGGCGGCTCTGTCCTACCTGGACCAGGGTTTTCATCTGGGAGGAGAGGTCCGGACAACTCGAGAGGAGTGGCATGAAAGGTAATATCTTCGTGGACACTAACGTCTTCATCTACGCCCACGATGCGGATGCCGGGGGAAAGCACTCTATTGCCGCCGATATCCTGAGGGACCTCTGGCAGACCAGAGCGGGGATCATGAGCACCCAGGTATTCCAGGAGTTCTACGTCAATGTGACCCGAAAAATCCCCACCCCCATCCCCAGGTCGGATGCGAGAGACATCATCAGCCAGTATTCCGTCTGGAATATTGTGGGAATAGACACGTCCAGGATCGTGACAGCTTCTCAGATCGAGGAACGACACAAAATCTCCTTCTGGGATGCCCTTATCGTTGCGGCGGCCCAGTTCGCAGGTGCCCAAAGGATCCTCACCGAGGACCTGAAGCATGGCGACATTATCGGAGGTGTGTTGATCGAGAATCCGTTTCGACCCTTGTAACAAGTAATCCCGAGAACAAGCCCTAACCGCTTCCGATTAGTATCTGGTTATGTGATATACTTTACTGGATTAAACGTTGCTTCCAATTTTATCAACTGTTCCGATTTTGAATTTCAAATACAGTCTGTAGCTAATGTGTAAATGCTCCAACAAAATTGCTGCCTCAGGTAAGATCGGACCTGAGTGCTGACGGCTGTTGTGAGGAGTAAGGAATAAGAGCGTTCAGTTTACCCCATTAATTGACACTAAATTGCCGTTCTGTTATATAGTTTCGTCCTGCATTCCCCCTGCATTCCCCGGCCCCGCTGTAGCGGGATTCCCTGGTAGCCTGACGGCAGAGTCCCGCCGTGGGCGGGATTAACCACCTGGGTTGTTGGAAGATAAAATGTTCCCCGGTAGCTCAACGGCAGAGCGGGTGGCTGTTAACCACTAGGTTGTTGGTTCAAATCCAACCCGGGGAGCCAGAAATTCAAAGCCCTGCAATCGCAGGGCTTTTTTATGTCTAGGCCCTCTCTGGCCGGATCTCGCTGAAAAAATAATCCACAAACTGGTAAAGAGCCGGGAGAGTTATTTCCGGGTGATCCCACCAGTTCTCCATGATCCAGAGTGTTGAACCGAGGCCGGTTAGGTTGTGGGGATTATAGTGCCCGCGGTATTGGTCGCACACGGCTTTGATCAGGAATCTCCCAAGTCTGGTACGGTCCTCGGATGGCCTCATCATCCCCGCTGCCCACTGGACGATGGGCATTGTCTCTAACTCGGAGAATCTCTCGTAGAAGGAGGCATAGTCGATGGTGGGATCTTCCCCTGATGATGGGTATTCTGTCCGTTCGGCGGATTTATCCCCCATGAATTGGATCCACTGTGTGATGAGGTGGTTGTACTGAATTTCGTCGAAGAGGAACCGTATTCTCTCGATGGCGTACAGGGTGATGGGATGGTGCAGGTTGAGGATGCCCCGGCCGCTTGTAGCCCGCAGAATGTGTTCCCTGAGATCTCCATCGGAGTCGAGCGCTGGCTCCTTGACCAGCTCGGGAGTTTTGCCGAACCGGCCCTTGCAGAAGTAATCGGCCAGGCCTGCAAAGATAGGCCAAGGATCCAGGTCCTTTCGCTCGAGCATCTCGAGGAGAATGAAAGCGGTGCAGGAGATGGAATGGCCCAGGGAACGGTCCAGGTAGCCGCTGCCGAGGAGAAGCAGCCGCCGGGCAAACTCCTGTCCTCCATGCTGATGGTGGAAGGCAACCATAAAAGTGGCTGTCTTTGGCCAGTTGCGTTCCCCGATGGCCGATTCGATGTCCCCGAAATAAACGAACGAATCAGGCAAGCTGTTCTTCGGGATTTCATCAAGCTTGACCCTTCGCGCGTACTCACTGACCTCGAGGCGCACCAGGCCAGGGATGTCTTCCAATTCGAGGTAAGGGAGGAACTCCCTGCATATGTTGTACATCTTGGGCAGGTGGGGATTGATAAAAGGCGGGTTCAAAACCCGCTGGGCAACGGGGAAGAGCTCGAGGTGGGTTTCCCAGGCGTCACCGCCAGAGGCCACATGATGATCATACACCTCGAGAGCCCTTAGCGGGCCCGAGATCTCTACGGCTTTTCGAACATCGCTGTCCATGGCTTACTCTCGTTCCGGGGGGTTAAAATTCAGTATAGCAGGAAGAAAAACCAATTATCAAAGATCGTTGAATTGAATCGGTTATTGACAAAGATCAAGGACATTTCCAGGCTTGCCTTCTATACTGAAAAGGTAGGAAGGTGTCCGCTTCGATGGCAACCTGAGCCGCCATCACCACTTCATGTGCGTCCCGTGCGGGCAGACCATGGATTTTTACAGCCACGTGCTCGGCGAGCTGAAACTGCCCGAATCAGTGAAAGTCCTCGGCCTGGTGGAGGCCATGGGCGAGGAGGTACGGGGCATTTGCCTCCGGTGCGCTGAAAAGGACAGAGACAAACCCGAAACAACAGGAAAAAAGGAGGCAGCATCATGAGCAAGAAGAAACTGACCAGCAACGTCGGCGCGCCCGTTGTCGACAATCAGAACGTGATGACCGCGGGCCCCCGTGGTCCGCAGCTGTTGCAGGATGTGTGGTTTTTGGAGAAACTCGCCCATTTCGACCGCGAGGTGATCCCTGAGCGCCGCATGCATGCCAAGGGCTCCGGTGCCTACGGCAACTTTACGGTCACCCATGACATCACCGGATACACCAAGGCGAGGATCTTCTCTGAGATCGGCAAGAAAACCGATCTTTTCGTCCGTTTCTCCACGGTGGCGGGCGAACGCGGGGCGGCCGACGCCGAGCGGGACATCCGCGGCTTCGCCATGAAGTTCTACACCGAGGAAGGCAACTGGGACCTGGTGGGCAACAACACGCCGGTGTTCTTCCTGAAGGACCCGCTCAAATTTCCGGACCTTAACCACGCCGTGAAGCGGGATCCTGAAACCAATATGCGCAGTGCACGCAATAACTGGGACTTCTGGACCTCGCTGCCCGAGTCGCTGCACCAGGTTACAATTACCATGAGCG
>QIFJ01000013.1 GCA_003229755.1 Pseudomonadota bacterium | reverse complement strand
GTTTCCAGTAATTCTTCCAGGCCGACATTTTCCACAACGGCTTTCCCGAAGCTGGAACCGTTTCGTTTAAGAAGGGTGAATCTGGGAATACTCTCGCCGTCCTGGTCGCGGAACGGCTTTAACGTGATGATCCCAAGGTCGGCTAACTGAGGCTGGGTGCAGGAATTGCGGCAGCCGGAAACGGCCAGGGTGAATCCTTCCTTCTGCTGTCCGAGGGTGTCTAGAACCGCTACTGCCACCTCTCGCGTGGGGGAAAGTCCAACCCTGCATTCGTGGCTGCCCGGGCATATACGGGTCATGATCCGGCCATTGTCCCCGGTAGTGTCAAGACCTGCTTCGGACAACGCATGCAGAATCCGGGGTTTTTCCTCACTTTTTAAAAGAGGCAGGGCAGCGCCCTGGTCGGGTATAAGTATAATGGCGCCGCCGCAGTGAAGCTCGGAAAGCTCAGCGAGCTTGCGCAGCTCGTCCGCCGGCAGTCGGCCAGCGAAATAGTACAGGCGGATGTAGTCTTCGAACTCGGATGGTCCGTCGTCTTCAGGGCGGGGTTTCTCGTCGGCCACGGGTAAAGCAGCCCTTTCCTTCCTTACGTAATAAGACAGCGCATCGGGACCCTCTTCCTCAATAAGAAGCTTAAGCCTTCTTCTACTTCTCACGCGTTTCTTGTACACGTTCACGACAGCCTGTGCCTGGTAGAGGACTTCGTCTTCCGGCACTTTTTCAGCATACAGATACGCCTCATGGGGTTTTCGCCCCAGCCCGCCGCCGAGCCAGATATCGTACAGGCTTTTGCCGGTTCTCTGGCCCGCGTACACCAATCCGATATCCTGGGCGAGGTGCCGGGACTTATCGTACTCCGCGTCCAAACCGATCTTGATCTTCTTGGGCAGCCCCTCGAAATCGGGATTTCCGGCGAAGAACCCGTGCAGACGGAGGGCAAACCGGCGCAGAACCGGAGCCTCCGGTGCAAGGGGAGTGTTCACGGATATTCCCCGGACAGCACCGCCGCAGGCGCCCCTTGTGCTCATTCCGAGCTTTTCAAGTGCTTCCAGGACATCCATGGCGTCGTTTTGAGGCACGCGATGGAGCTGAAGGCTCATCCGGTTGGTAATGTACAACTCTCCCGTAGAAAAGCGGTCCGCTATGAGACTCAGTCCGCGGGCTTTTTCTGCTCTAAGGATTCCGCCGGGAATCTTTATACGGATCATCACGTACCCCCTGTGGGTAGAGGGGTATACACCGAGGATCCTGAGCTCCCTGATATATTCGATCGACAACTGCATTTTGTGTTCGCCAGTGGATGAACCAGGCTCAGATGCCGGTCCCTGCTGTAGCTGAGACATTGATTATCTCCTTGTTGTCTGTCCGGTTTACTGCCGGGTCCCGCGGTAACGAAAGCCCGGGTGATGAGAGTACGTTCTCGATCCTGAAATCGGCGTGTTTCACCACATCACCTGCGATGAAAAGCGCGGGAGGACGAAAACCTCGTGCCCTGACTGATTGCGCGATACCGATCAGGGGAGCTGTCACGCTCTCCTCTTCCGGAGTGGTGGCCATGCGGAGAACTGCGCAGGGAGTGTCCGTACTGAGCCCTCCGCGGATCAGCGCGGCCGACACCGATTCCAGATATTTTAGCCCCATGTAGACGACCAGGGTACCGCCCGTCCGGGCCAGGGCAGCCCAGTCCACCTCCGGATCTTCAGAATCGGGGTCGCCGTGGCCAGTTACGAAAGTGACCGAGGAACTGATGCCCCTGTGGGTCAGTGGAAGCTTCGATGATGCCGCCGCCCCGAAAGCTGCGGTTACCCCGGGCACTACCTCCACCGGAATACCAAAGTCCGTTAATGCTGAGAGTTCCTCGCCTCCGCGGGCAAACAGAAGGGGGTCGCCCCCCTTTAACCGGACCACGCGCTTTCCCGAAAGGGCACGGTGGGCCATCTCCTCGGCGATCCTTTCCTGCGGCAGACACTGCCAGCCCCTTCCCTTGCCGACAAAGAAAAGTTCTGCATCATCGCGGGCACGGGCAAGAAGCTGTAAGGGGATCAGCCTGTCGTAGAATACGGAATCGGCCTCATCAAGGAGCTTGAGGCCCCTGACGGTAATGAGATCAGGATCACCTGGCCCGGCCCCCACAAGAGAAACCTTTCCGGTTTCAGCCTCGGGATCGTTGTAAAATTCTGTCGTTTTCCGGGATTTTGCACCCGGGATTTGTCTTGTCGCTCTGTTCAGGATGGCGGCGGCGAGGTCTTTGCCGCGGAAAGTGCGAGCAAGTTTAAGATTGGCAGGGTCGGCCAGAGCAAGGAGGATCTTCCTTCTGTATCCGGGATCATCGATGGTTTGTATAATGTGTTTCCTGATTTGGGCCAGGGCTTCGAAGAGGTTTCCGTATTCCGGTTCTATAAGGGCTTCCAGCTCCTGCCGAATCCTCGACGCCCATGCGGGACTCGCCCCACCAGTGGAGACGGATACACTTAAACGCCCGCGCTTTATGACAGCCGGAACCGCAAAATCACATAGTTCGGGTCGGTCCGCTACATTCACAGGGATCCCCAGGGTTCGGGCATGCCCTGCCACTTCGGCGGAAAGTTCAGTATCGCTGACTGCAACGAAGACCAGCGCTGCTGCATCTATGTCTCCGAGAGCATAGGGACGGAGTTCGTACCTCACAACACCATCAGCTGCCAGGGCTCTGATGCGCCCTGTAACTTGTGGCGCCACGACAGTCACCGAGGCCCCGGCGTCTACAAGCCCTTCGATCTTGCGTTCAGCGGTACGCCCCCCCCCGATAACTACTACTTCTTTGCCACGCAACTCGAAGGTGACAGGATACTGAAATCTGTCCGTACCGCTGTTTCTTCCAGCTGATCTCATAGAGTTCCCCCCCTTACGGATTATATGATCTACAGACCCAATCCTTCAAGTTTTTCTACGGGGCGTTCAGCTCCCCCCTGGAAAAGAGTAAGGCGTATTTGGTCCCCTTCCCGGCTGAAGGTAAAATTAAGGTGGTGCTGATAGGCGAGGCGGGCCACGTGCTCGATCTGCTTCGGACCGCGCAATTTAAACAGGATCCGGTTGCCCGCCACCAGCGTATCGAGAAAGTAGGGAGTGACCGTAAACTCCAGGGAGCCGGGCTCCCGGGTGAGATCCACCTGGTTTCCATCGGGTTCTGTGGTGATCTTCCGGTCGAGGTGAATGAGACGTGTAGAGGCTTGTCCCAGCTCACCTGTTACCTCCCGTACGATCCCGCCACCACCGATGAAGCCGTCGTCGGCTTCAATAACAAAGCGGCCGAGCGGGGCGTTATCCGAGTACGGATCGGCAGGAATGGGGTTTTTGAGAGAGAAGACGACCTTGCCGGTTTCGGTGGTCTCGAGAAGATCGGCGTGGCGCTCCGTGACGTTAAGAGTCGAAGAGTCCATGCGTTCTTCAATGTCGACACAGGTTGCTTCTACCTCTGCCGTGGCAAGCTTTAAAAGATACGTTTTTCCCCGATGGAATGGGTGGGTTGCGAGCCAGAACACGCTCGCCTTCAATCCATGGCATGATGGCGGAGGGCTGTCGGTATGCGACATCACCTCG
>QIFJ01000045.1 GCA_003229755.1 Pseudomonadota bacterium | reverse complement strand
GTTCTTCTGGAGAAAGGTGATTACAAAAAGGCCAGGGACTCTCTTGCCAGGGCAGTGAAGGACGCTCCGGAGAACCTGACAGCCCAGAAATCGCTGGCAAAGACCGCAATGGCCCTTGGAGAGAACGACGTTGCAGCTCAAGCCCTCAAGGCGGCAATACTTCTCAGCCCGGATGACGATGAGATAAAGGCCAACCTCGACCGTGTGGAACAGGCAGCCGCGAAGGCCTCCAAGGCCCTTGGCCAGGTCTATGATCCTGTTCCGGATATGGAAATTGTAGACATGGTGTCTTCAGGGACAGGGGAATTACAGGTAGGTGTACCACTTTCCGGCGAGCCGGGTGAGGAAACGGGAATGGTCCCGCGGCCGGAGAAACCAGAAAAACCGGTTGACTTTGTGCCCTTCCCGACTCCGGAAGAGGTACCCGAAGGACTTCTCCCTGTGGAAGACCTGGCAGTGTCCGGTATCCAGCGGACTCAGGAGCAAATGCCTCCGGAAGGTGGCGTTCAGGAAAGTCTCTCCGGTGAGCCGGAGATCGCTACCGAGACCCTTGCTGATCTTTATGCAGACCAGGGTGAGCCTGAAAAGGCTGCCCGGATATACAGGCAGTTGCTTGACAGCGACCCAGCCGCTGACGAAGTAGCCTCGAAGCTCAATGGGCTTGATGATAAAGGGTCAGAATCGACCCCCACGGTCAAAGAGACTTTTGCCGGTCCCGAAGGTGAGGCCGGGGAGAGCAAAATTCCCCAGGAGGATCCGGTGGAGACCCTGGAGGTCTGGCTAAAAAACGTGGAAAGGATGCGACGTAAATGATTTTTCAGGATATTTTACAGGAGATCTGTGCAGCTACGACCGGGATTCAGGGTTCGGTGATAATGGGGATGGACGGCATCTCCATCGGTGAGCAAATCGTAGATCCGGACTGCAGTATCCAGACGGTAGGTATTGAGTATGCCAATGCTATCAAGAGTATCCAGAACGCGTCTAAATCATTGAATGCCGGTGAGGTGACCGAAGTGATAATCCACACGACTAGTAGTGTCTTTATCCTGAGGCTGATAAATCCGGAGTATTTTATCGCTCTCGCTCTGGATCCGGATGGAAATTACGGAAAAGCACGTTACCTGATGAGACTGGCCATTCCTCGCCTTGTGGGAGAGTTCGATTAATGAAGGTTCTTGTTATCCAGGGTCCCAACCTTAATCTTCTCGGGGAAAGGGAGGAGGAGCTTTATGGGGGGGCGACCCTGGAGGAAATAAACTTCGAGCTTGAGGAAGTTGGCAAACAGCTGGGTGTGGAGGTTTTCTCTTTCCAGTCGAACCATGAAGGAGAGATAGTCGACGTGATCCAGGGCGCCCCTGTTGAGGAATATGAAGCCATCATAATCAACCCGGCTGCCTATACCCATACCAGTGTGGCCATCCGTGATGCTCTGCTGGCTGTCAGACTGCCTTATTACGAGGTCCACATATCGAACATTTTCGCCAGGGAGGAATTCAGACAGCGCTCGCTCATCTCCGATGGTGCTTCAGGTATTGTGACCGGATTTGGTACGGTAGGCTATACACTGGCCCTTCAGGGCGTTTCCAGGCACCTGGATATACAATAGAAAAAGGGAGGAAAGCGGAAGTTGATACCGACAAACCAGTTCAGAAGGGGAATGAAGATCGAACTCGATGGTCAGCCATACATAATTTCTGAATTTCAGCACGTCAAACCCGGAAAGGGAGGGGCGTTTGTCAGAACAAAGCTCAAAAGTCTGATAACGGGGAGTGTACTGGATCACACATTCCGATCAGGCGAAAAGGTGAAAAAACCGGATTTTGAGGAAAAAGAGATGCAGTTCCTCTACGGTGATGACGGCGGTGGTTACCATTTCATGGATCTGGATACTTATGACCAGATATCCATTTCCTCTGATGAACTGGGTAACGCGGTGGGATTCCTCCAGGAACAGATATCTGTTACGGTTCAGCTGTATAACGGCAAGTCGATAGGTGTGGAGCTGCCAATTTTTGTCTCTCTCAGGATCGTCAAATCCGAACCCGGCCTAAAGGGAGACACGGCCTCCGGCGCGACCAAGCCTGCCGAGCTTGAGACAGGCGCAGTCATTCAGGTACCTCTCTTCGTGGAAGAGGGGGACGTGGTGAAGATCGACACAAGAACGGGCGAATATATAGAACGCGCAAGATAGCACACTATCACAGGAGAATATTATGGAGTTAAAGGAAATAAGAGAGCTTCTGAAGCTTATCAAGAGGTACAAGATACAGGATTTTACGCTGAAAAAGGGAGATGACAAGGTCAGGATCAGGATGGGTCACCCGGATGTGCCAGAAAAGTACGCGGCGGTGAAGGCTGCGCCGATATCCGAACCGACTCCTGTACCAGTCGCGCCAGTTCCCGGCGAGCCTGCGCCCAGTGAAAGCCAGCTTACAGTTGGTGAGAACCAGTTTCTTGTTACTTCGCCCATAGTCGGAACTTTTTACAGGGCTCCAGCCCCTGAGTCGCCACCCTATGTGGATGTTGGGGGCGCTGCCAGCAAGGGCACTGTGCTTTGTATCATTGAGGCCATGAAGATCATGAATGAGATCGAATGTGAAGTAAACGGAAAGATCTCGGCAATTCTGGTTGAAAACGCCCAACCGGTTGAATACGGTGAGGCCCTCTTCATTATAGATCTGGTCTGATATGTCACGTCTCTTCTCGAAAATACTGGTGGCGAACAGAGGTGAGATAGCCCTTCGTGTTATACGGGCGTGCCGCGAGCTCGGCATAAAGACGGTAGCCGTATATTCGGAAGCGGACAGGGAGGCCCTTCACGCCAGGTTTGCGGATGAGAGCATCTGCATCGGTCCGTCCGCCAGCCAGCAGAGCTACCTGAGCATCCCTGCGATCATCAGCGCCGCGGAAGTATCCGACGCCGAGGCCATCCATCCAGGTTACGGTTTTCTGGCAGAAGATCCGGAGTTTGCTGAAGTCTGTGAAGCCAGCGGGATAACCTTCATAGGCCCGAATTCCGCTCACATAAAACTGATGGGAAACAAGATCAAGGCACGCGAACTGGCGGTTAGCGCCGGCCTGCCAATACCGGAAGGGGGGGGTGAGGGTCTTTCGGACCCGGATGTCGCCCTTAAGGTTGCAAAGGATCTGGCCTTTCCTGTCATGATTAAAGCGGCAGCCGGCGGCGGCGGCAGGGGGATAAGAGTTGTTCACTCAGAGGCATCGTTCAGGACTGCTTTTTCAATGGCCCAATCCGAGGCTATGGCGGGCTTTAACAGCCCCGAGGTCTATCTGGAGAGGTTCATCACGAATCCGAGACACGTAGAGTTTCAAATACTTGCCGACAACCACGGTTCAGTCATTCACCTGGGTGAAAGGGAGTGCAGTATCCAGAGGCGCTATCAGAAATTGATAGAGGAGGCTCCCTCGCCGGCGCTGGATGAGGATCTCAGGAAGACGATGGGAGAGGCCGCAGTAACCCTGGCCAAAGAGGCAGGTTACGTGAACGCCGGGACCGTTGAGTTCCTTCTGGATGAGGACATGAATTATTACTTCATGGAGATGAACACCAGGATCCAGGTTGAGCATCCGGTTA
>QIFJ01000299.1 GCA_003229755.1 Pseudomonadota bacterium | reverse complement strand
CAACAGCTGCCAGGGTTCCCACTATATCGGCAATAGTATCCTGGCCGCCCAGTTCGTGAAGATGTACGGTCTCTTTTTCCCCATGGGCCCTGCCCTCGGCGGCCCCCAGGATATCCAGAACACCCGCACAACCGTCAACCAACTCTCCCGGGAGGCCCGACTTTTCCAGAACCTCAAGCATCTCCGGCATTGACCTTCTGGCTGCCGGATCGGAGACACTGACTTCACACCGGGTACAGGCAAACCCCCCTCTCTTTACCTCCCTCGCCTTCAGAGTGACCTCTCCCGGTATCACTTTCTCAACTGCTCCCGAAATAAGGTCCAGTGGCACTCCAAGAGAGAGCAGGGCTCCCAGAAACATATCTCCGGAAGCACCACTGAATGGGTCTATGTAAAGTGTTTTTTTCATTGGTTGTTTATCTTTTCCTGGAGAACTTTTCTACTTCCTTAACATCAACTGGTATCGTGCCATAGGCTTTGGGCTCTGGGCTTTGGGCCTACAAAAAGTACCAAAACCTTACACCTCCTCTCCCTCCTGCCTTCTGCCTCTTGCCTCCTGCCTTTAATTGACGCCCAGTATTAAATGCGCAGCCACAGCGGCACCATAACCGTTATCTATATTTACCACCGTGAGGCCACACGCACAGGAAGAGAGCATTGTCAAAAGAGGTGTGATTCCCGAAAAGGAAGCACCATAACCTACGCTGGTTGGAACTCCAATAACGGGTTTTGAAACCAGACCGGTTATCACACCGGGAAGAGCCCCCTCCATGCCAGCCACTGCGATTATCACACCTGATTCAGCCATTTCATCGCTATATGATGCGAGCCTGTGAATTCCCGCAACTCCGACATCGTACGCCCTGGCCACATCCCGCCCTAGAAAGGCAGCCGTTCGGCAAGCTTCCTCAGAAACTGGAAGGTCCGATGTGCCCGCCGCCATCACAAGTATGGACCGGCCTCCCGCGGAGGGCAACCTGCCCACTATAACAGTTGAAGACACTGGATCGTAATCGACATCTGGAATGCGCCCTGCCAGACTTTCAGCCACGGCAGGAGAGATTCTTGTGATCAACACCGGCGATTCGGCCGAGAGCATTCTTTCCACTATCTGCTCTATCTGTTCAGGTGTCTTGCCCTCTCCGAAGATGGTTTCAGGTATCCCGCGCCGCAGGAGCCGATGGGTATCGATATGCGCAAAATCCATGAGAGCCGAAGGAAAATCGCCCAGCTTTTCCAACGCCTCTTTTACGGAAAGCTTACCTGTAGAGATCTTCTCGAGAATGTCTTTTATATTGTCTTTGTTCATCTTTCCTGCTCAGTGGATCGGGTTGAAGGTTGAAAGTTGTCAGTTGAAGGTTTCAGTTAACTTTCAACTTTGTTCCCAGCCCGCCACACCGCCGCCTTCACAGTATTGCTCATCAGGCAGGCTATGGTCATGGGCCCTACCCCGCCAGGAGAAGGCGTCAACATACCCGCTACCTGATCAGCATTCAGAGCAACATCTCCAACAAGTGTATAACCCTTTTTCTCAAAATCAGCCCTCTTCTCAGGAATGATCAGTATCTCCTCTGGAGCATTCTCCTCCATGAGCTGGTTGGTTCCTACATCGATCACGACCGCTCCCTCCTTGATCCAGTCTCTGCGAACCATCAGGGGACGGCCGACGGCAGCTATAAGTATGTCTGCGCTGCGGGCCACACCCGGCAGATCAGGTGTTCTGGAGTGGCAGATCGTAACAGTGGCATGCCTGTGCAAAAGAAGCATGGCGATGGGCTTGCCCACTATATCGCTCCTTCCGATAACCACCGCCCTCTTGCCATGCGGGTCAACCCCGGCTGAATCCAGCAGCTTCATGATACCCACAGGGGTACAGGGAAGCAGGACATTATCATCTCCCCGGACAAGGCGGCCAACATTTACCGGATGAAAACCATCTACGTCCTTTGCCGGCGAGACCCTGTCAAGCACTTGCCTGGTATTTATCTGGTCAGGGAGGGGGAGCTGAACAAGGATTCCGTCGACACTTTCATCATCGTTCAATTTATCGATATGTTCCAGAAGCTCCTCAGTGGTGGTATTCTCCGGAGGGCTGTGTGAAAACGATTCAATACCGCAATCCCCGCATGCGCGGGTCTTCATACGCACATAAACGCTTGAAGCCGGATCATCGCCTACGAGCACAACAGCCAGTCCGGGCGGCCTCCCGTGCTCCGCTGCAAATTCTGCTGACTCCTTCCTGACCTCATCAAGAACTTCCTTCGAGATCGCCCTGCCGTCTATTATCCGTGCCTTTTTCGTCATTTTACGCCCCGCGGTTTTGGTTCAGGGTCCAACGTCCAATGTCCAACGTTATTGCGTTCCAAGTTCCAGATCACAGCAACTCACCCTCTCCTAACCTCTCTCCTTCGATCCCGCCGTCGGCGGGACTCAGGACCTTGAGCTAGTCGCCTGTCCCGAGCCTGCCGAGGGGAAAGGCCATCAAGGGAGAGGGATTTACTCCCATACCCCGTTATGCCGATATTCCGATACCATGGCTGGAACCCTGGATAACCAAATGAAAATCAGGCCGGGGTTTTGGTGAAGCACGAAGCGAAGCTCAAGGGGGTTGCGAAGGCGAGTGATTACACCCAAAAACCCGGCCATATGAATACACAATACCGATTCCATCTCCATCGCTTACCATTCTTTGGTCTTTGTTCTGCCCACAGCCAATAGCCTGCCGCCTATAGCCTATAGCCTGCCTTCCCCAATTTCTAATGCTCTAATGTTCTATTCCACTCTCTCATATTCTGCCACGTTGGTCATTGGCCTTTGGTCGTTGGTCGCCTTTAAACCACAACCATCCCTTCCCTGAGTGTCCTCACAATCAAGGAACCGTCCTCGGTGTGAAATTCAGCTGTCCTCCCTGAGTTACCACCTGTTTCCTGCGCCAGTATCTTAACTCCGTAATTTCCCAGGGTTTTCCGTGTTGCCAGGACGTTACGGGCCCCGATCCTTCTGCTCATGCCCTTTATCTTCCCAGCGAACATATCAGCTCCACCTGTCAGCTTTGCCTCCAGACTCCCGGGACCTATTCCCCTGCTGTCCATTTCTTTTAACATGGCAACTATCGCCGTGTCCGCGAACTTTCCAGGGGTACTGACTTTATCCCCTGTAAAAGACATGGGAAGCATAACGTGAGCCATCGACGCAACCCCGACATTACGACAGTGCAGGATTATGGCAACACATGAACCGAGGCCGTATGTGATCAACCTGGCGGGTATCTCGGCGAATTTGTACTCCGAGATGCCAACAACTATAAGGTCCATCAACTGGCTTCCAGCCTGTTGGCGGCTTCCTGCATCAGCTGCAGACACTCTATTCCAGGTATGAGTACGGTCTTGAGGAGAGAGGTGCCGGCCTCATCAGACAGGTGAAAAACGAGGGTAATAACCTCATCCGCATACGAACCTGCCTCTGCCAGCAGTGGATCGAGAATGGCTCCAGCCATATCCTGTACAGTTATGGGAGGCAGGGAAATGAGAATTCGCTCTGTGAGGCGCGACATGACAGTATGTATTGCGCCCGCAAGGATATTGCCGGTCTCGGCAATGGCCGAGTCCTTAAGCTCCTCTGTCACT
>QIFJ01000128.1 GCA_003229755.1 Pseudomonadota bacterium | reverse complement strand
CAATGCCGCCCATGCGAATGTGAATTCTAAATCCCTGGCTGTTTTCATAAACCCCGTCGGGAAGTTGGTAACTACGGTTATCTCTCCCTTGTAGAGCCAATGCTTTTCCCTGCAATTGGCGGCATGTTCCCACAACGATGCCCTTTTGGCCCATCAGCTCGGCCGCGTTTCTGGTGTTCAGCCTGATCACCGGTTCATTGGTTAAACCCTCCCTTTCGAGTTTGTGTGATAAGTTATCGTAAGCCAGGGACGAGGTAACAAATATAACCAGGACAAAAAACCCTAAAAGCAAACCGGAATAATATTTCATTTTTTCCTCCTTATCATGTGGGTTATGGTGTCAGAAAGTGGATTTTTGACCAGTTCAACTCGTCTGTTTTTAGTCCTGCCCCCGTCGCGAAACATTCAGACCCAAGCTGTTTGTCGCCATAGATATATCTCCCCTTTTTCTGGTTCTGCGATTTAACAACCTATGGATGAACCGTGCCATCTGGCATAATGGCGCCTGACCACTTGATCCCATTCAAAACTGCTCTTTCAAGGTTCGCGCCGGACAGGTTGCTGTTCCTCAAGTCACTATCCTGCAGAAAAGCGTAGCTGAGATTGGCGTTGCTGAAGTTGACGCTTTGAAGATTCAGGGGCCTGAAAAGACCTTGTGGGCAGGTGAGTGTATAGGGATTGTTGTGATCGTAAACATTACTATAGCACTCCCAGACTTTAGTCATGTTGGCACTCGTGAAGTTGGCACCGTAAAACTGCGTGAGTGGCGTGAAAACGCTGCCGGACAAATCAGAAGCCTGGAAATCAGCCATCCTCAGATCCGGCGAGTCAAACATTACGCCCTTAAATATACTTTGTTTCATATTTGCCTGATAAAAGCTGGAATTCTGAATCAGTGAATGGCTCATGTCCGCGTTGTAAATACTTACCTGTTTGAAATTCGACTCCTTGATGTTAATTTCACTCAATTGAGCAGAATCCAATCGTGCTTTTTCGGCATTAACACCAATAATAAAGGATCTTCTCAGGTCACTCCCGACAAAGTTGGCCCCCGTCAGGTCGGTCTTTGAAAACCGGCTTTTTTGTAACATGGCCCCGTTAAATCTGGCCCGGGCCAGGTTAATTTCAGGGAAAGCCTGTTTGTACAAATACGCTCCGGTAAAATTTGCATCCATGGCAATGGCGCCAGTGAAGTTCAAACCCGGCTCAACCATGGCACTTCCTCTACTCATCAGGCGGCCGGCCGAGTCCGTTCTGTTTCCTGTTTCAATTCCGGAGAATATTGTCCCCGCTAATGTGGCGTTGGAAAAATCAACCTGATACAGGATGGCATTTGAAAAATCCGCCTGTGACAGGTTCGCTCCGGCGAATTTCGCGCCAAAGATACTGGCGTTTTTAAATGAATTCTTCACCAGATAGGCGTTGGAAAAATTCGATCGGATTCCGATGGAAACTCCGGTGAAGTTGGTATTTCCAAAGGTGCCCCCGGAAAAATCCCCGTTAAGGCCATTGCCTGTTTTTTTGAGTTTTCTAAGATCAAGACCATCAAAATGCGCGTTTTTCAGAGTGCCTCCAAGGCCCAGATCGTCGATAACTGCTCCCCTGAAATCCGCGCCGTCCGCGTTTAAAATGACCGTATTGGTCAGCTTTGCGCGATTTAACCTGGCATTTGTGAATTTCGCGCCTCCAAGATTAGCTCCTGTCAGATCGGCATCCTCAAGAAAAGCTCCAGTAAAATCAGCGCCTCGCAGATCCACACCGGACAGGTTTGCACCCCTCAGATTGGCACCTTTCAGATCCGCACCATATAGATACGCACCTGCCAAATCCGTACAGTGCAGGTCCGCTCCCGGGGCGGATCTTGGGGTAAATGTTTGAGGATATGGTTGAGATCCTGGCGTAGCGGAAAGACGATCCACGTCCGGGGTCTGTCTGTACCCGGAACAAACCGTGGGTGGGGCCACCGCGGGCAGCTGTGGGGCGAACCCGGAGATCCTTGTAGACATGTGTTGACCAACAGCCGTCGGCTGCAGATTTATGGTTCTGTTGGTGAAACCGGTGCGTGGGGTCGCCGCGGGCTGCGGCTGCTGTGCTGGTGTTGGCCCAATGGGGCTCGAAGTGGTCCCTGGGGCTGTCCAGGCACCGGGTTGTGTTTGCTGTACCGTCTGGGCGGAAACAGGTGCCGGCTCCGAGACAAGGGGCTGCCTCGGCGGCTGTACCTGTGGCTGGGTGGTGGTGGTCTGCCCCCCCCAGCCGGGGATGTTGCCGGCCGACGCAAACTCGCCCCCTGAAAGAAAGCATAGAGCAACGGTAGCGGTCAATGCTGCTTGTAACCTGAATATCTTCATGTTCTGTCCCTCCTTGAAACACATTTTTCGCTCTGCTTCCCTGAATATATGGAGCCAGTACATTTTTTTATCTTCTGTCCCTGGATTCCAATTTAATTTCAGTGCAAATTCCCCGTGATAACCCCGGGCCGGGGGACCACAGTCCCATTGACCACAGGACCCACTGGAACATAGGGTGGGGCAAAGGCCGGATACTACGGCAATCCGGGTTCACAATGAAGACAGGATCACTTAATTCGATCTTCATTGAGACAGTTTCTGGATTACAAGGTACAACTCGATCGCGGTGCTATCGGGAATGATGGGCTTCGCAGCAGAGGCTGAGAAAAAGTTTGCCATATCCGACAGACTTTCAGTCCTGATGGAAATTTTTTCTCCATACAGTATCCCGGAATTCCCTTGAGATCCGAACCAGAATGGTTGTATGCCGCCTGCGGGAAGCACCTTCGAATTGCGCTGGTTCGCCCTGATAAAACCATCAGGGAACCCTCCCGGTTCGTCCAGATTCTTTGAGGACTGTTCATAAGTTACCAGGATAACCGGCTCCGTCTGTCTTTCATCAGCTATCATATTGGCTTGACTATAATTAAAGAGGATTCCGTGTGGGTCCGTCATCGACGGTCTTGCAGGAAAGATTTTTTCTGTATATCCGGGAATGACGTCCGGTTTGTTACGTCCCAGAGGTCGAAAGATCTCCCGAGGAGTTATAGTTACGCATATTCTACTATCGGCAAAAAGGTAGTTTGAAGAGATCATATCATCTATGGGGGTTGGATTTTGCTGTGTCCATTCAGGCACAAGGGAACTATTTTGCGAGTAGAAGTTGTTTGTAGTGCATTTCACCAGGCTGGTCAGTTGAGAAGGAATCTGCCTGCGCCAAACGTTGAAAATATCTCCCCCTTCCCGCTTCTCCCAGATTGTGGGTTCGACAACGACGACATCCCCTCCTTCTTCAAGTTCTCCTTCCCAGACAAATAGAGGCAGCTTGTCGCCAAATGAACCTGCAGCAGTGTAGGGAACGCTGGTGGGGTAGGTATCACCGTTCCTGAATCCACCATTATTTGTGGTTGTTCCGCCCCTTATCGCTCCTGGAAACTTATTTGTATGTCCTATGACTCTCGTTGCTACAGTTCTATTGGACAGGATGGCGCCCCACTGGGAATATTTCAGTACTTTGGCGGCGATGTAGTAGGAATGTCCACGTCTGGGAAGTACGCCTTTCTGTGCGAAAACATGAAAACCGTTGAGAGTTATGCGAAATCTCGCCTTTTTCCCGGGCACATCCTGCTGGGCCGTCCCG
>QIFJ01000187.1 GCA_003229755.1 Pseudomonadota bacterium | reverse complement strand
TTGCAATGTTGATGACTACCTGGAGAGCAAAGGCACAGGAAATACCTACTATCGTCAAGATGGCAAACCTGGATTTTTCCTGGTCGTAGTAGCTTATCAGCCACAGGGCAAGAAAAAAGAGGAGTGAAATTACTATTAACACGCCCACGAAGCCGGCTTCCTCACCGATCACAGAGAAGATGAAATCGGTGTGCTGCTCCGGGATAAACCTGAGCTGCGACTGTGTCCCCTGGAATAATCCTTTGCCGAACCACCCCCCGGACCCTATGGCTATCTTTGACTGGATGACATGGTATCCCGTACCAAGCGGGTCCCTCCCCGGATCCAGAAAGCTGAGTATTCTCTCCCGCTGGTAATCTTTCAGCGTGAGGAAGAAGAAGGGAGCGGCCGCAGCCGCGCTGCCGACTATGAAGACAACCGTCCAGAGGTTGACTCCTACCATAAAAAAGACAGGAATGACCATCAGCACCATGAACAGTGCGGTACCAAGGTCTGGCTGAAGAGCCACCGGTACCACGTACGCTACCACCATGAGCATGGGTACCGCTATATCTTCCAGTCCATATGGCGGTTTTTTCTTCTTGTTGTTAAAGTACCTCGCTATGGCAAGGATGAGAGCGATCTTCCCTATTTCAGAGGGTTGAAAAGACAACCCGCCGAAGTGTAACCACCGGTAAACTCCGTCACTTAACGCCGCCGCAAGGGCAAGACTGAGCAGGATGAAGAGCACCGTGAAATAGAAGGGGTATGCACTCCGCCTCAGATTTCTCCTGTCCAGAAAAAAACCCACAAAGTAAGCGGCTATCGCAATGGCAAGCCAATAGGCCTGGCGATAGGAATTCGCAGCAAAGGCCGGAGTACTGATGGTGGCGGACTTGATCACAACGATTCCGATACTCGACAAAAGGAGTAGGACACCGAGCATTACGAAGTCTATCTCCAATGGTGAGAAGTATTTCCTCAAAATGAAATTTCTCCACCGCTTGGTGACACGACTTCCATCTGGCTCTTCATCTCCTTGTACTTCCGGAGAAACCGGGCAACAATAGGCAAAGCCGCAGATGAACCGTGCCCCCCATGCTCCACAACAACAGCCACCGCTACCTCCGGGTCATCGTAGGGTGCAAAAGCAACGAACCACGCATGATCCCTGAGTTCCCATGGGATCTCCTCTTCCTTTTTACCCCGCCATGCCTCAAGACGAACGACCTGTGCGGTACCTGTCTTGCCAGCGACGGCAAAATCCCTGAGACGCGCGCCCCGTCCTGTTCCCTTATCGTTTTCCACAACACCTATCAGCGCCTCGTTGATGCGGTTCCAGGCATCCTGGGAAACTCCGGATTTCCGCTTGATCTCAACATTTTTCTCCTCCACTATCCTGCCTGTAACATCCTCTATCCTGCTGATGACGCGGGGCTCTAGAAGAAGGCCCCTGTTCGCCACCGTCGAGTAAAGAGATACCATCTGTAACGGTGTGACAAGCACAAAACCCTGGCCGATGGATGCTGACAGGGTCTCACCCGGGAACCAGGGTTCATTCCTTGTCCTTTTCTTCCATTCCCGAGTTGGTATCAGGCCCTCCAGTTCACCAGGGAGATCGATCCCCGTCGTCTTGCCCAGCCCCAGGTCGAAGGCCCAGTTGGAGAGCCCGTCTATCCCTGTTCTCTCACCAGCCTGATAGAAGTAGACATCACAAGATTCAACTATGCCCTTGAAAAGGTTAACTTTCCCGTGACCGCCTACTTTCCAGTCCCAGTAGGTCCTGCCCCCGTACCGGTAGTAACCTGGGCAGAAGAGCTCTTCGTCGGGATCGAGTGCTTTCTCCATGAGGGCGGCCGCTGCCGTAACAACTTTGAAGGTGGATCCGGGGGGATAGACTCCCTGAATAGCCCGGTTCTGGAGCGGATGGGCCGGATCCTTGAGGATCTCGTTCCACCTCTGCCTGGAGATCCTCAAAGAAAATTCATTGGGGTCGAAGCTGGGTTGACTTACCATAGCCAGTATCCCGCCGGTCTTCACATCCATCGCCACAGCAGCTCCTTGTTTGCCGGTTAGAGCTTCCTCGAGGATCTTTTGCATACGGATGTCGATATTCAGAACCAGGTTGAGACCGGGAACCGGTTCGGTGATCCCCAGGACATTGATCTCCCTGCCCTGAGCGTTGACCTCCACCTGCCGTCCTCCGTCCTTGCCTCTAAGATAGTTATCGTAGATCTTCTCCAGGCCGAATTTTCCTACGATGTCCCCTATTCTGACTCCACGATATAACCTTGAAGCCAACTGCTCTGGTGAAACCTCTCCAACATAACCCAGTGTGTGAGCGGCTACCCGTCCGAAGGGGTAGTACCTGCGGGGGATCACTCGGAGGTTGGCTCCGGGGAAACGGTCACTTTCCGATTCGATTAGCGCCACCTCCCTGTCATCGAGGTTCTCGAAGATCCTGATGGCCCTGTAGGGTTCTTTCCGACCGCTTTCCGCAAGCCTGTTGACTGCTTCGTCCGGGTCGCGGGACAGGAGCCTGGCAAGAGTCCTGAGTTCAGCTTCCCAATTATCATCCATGTCCTCAGGAACCACGGCCAGCGAGTAATTTGGAGAGCTGTCGGCCAGGATAACCCCGTTTCTGTCGGTGATGATGCCCCTTGTAGCAGGCATTTCAACGAGCCTGATCCTGTTGTTATCAGCAAGCCTCTGGTAATTGTCATACTGAAATATTTGAAGCCTCCAGAAGTACAGAACCAGGAAGAGAAAAGAAGCAGCGATAATACCTACCAGGATCACCAATTTCTTTTCCATCCCCGGCAGGGGGATCTTTGGCTTGGGCATCAGGGTAGTCAAGATCAGCCCTCCAGATGGATCTCCTCTTCCCTTCTGAGCCCTATTTTAATTTCCAGACGTTCCAGGGCTGAACTTCCGAGGAGAGCGAAGATGGTGTTATTCACCAGGGCGAAAATGAATATGGGTGACAGAAGATAGGGAGCGGGAAGGGCAAACAGGTAGAGAATGATGAGCTTCATGACAGTGGCGACAACAACCGCTCCAAATACGGTGATCAGGCGGTTGGTCATACTCCTGACGAAGAGCTTCTCCCTCAGGAGTCCGCCGCAAAAGCCGGCGATGATCTTTGCCATACCGTTTATTCCAAGGACGCCCGCGGCCAGCACGTCCTGTGAGTATCCCATCACAAGCCCCACTATCATACCGGCCAGCTTCCCCCTTGTGATAGCGACATGTACTACGATTATGAGGGGGATATCGAAGGCGGCCGATAACCAGACAGGAAAGATCGCCGGCAGTACTGTGGACTGAAATAGATGGGCAATGACAAAGAGGATGGTGAAATAAAGAAGGTTCAGTGTCTGTCCTCCCCACCCTCACCGGTCAATATAATCACATCCTCCAGTCGACTCATGCGGACCGAGGGAACGACCTGGGCATATTGATAGAGGCCGTAACTTTTCTTAAGGATAACCGACACCTTCCCTACCTCGATCCCTCTGGGGAATATGTTCGCCAGACCGCTCGTAATGACGACATCACCTTCAACGATATCTTCTGTCCTTTCAACGAACTTCAAACGGCAGGTTCCCGAGTTCTCCCCCTCCAGTATCGCTCTGGACCTGGACCTGCTGATGAGCACCGGAACGCGAGAGG
>QIFJ01000274.1 GCA_003229755.1 Pseudomonadota bacterium | reverse complement strand
AGCCGAGTGCGACAAGTACGGGAACCTGAACTCCACAGCCATGGGCGGCTATTACTCCAAGAGCGCCCGTGACGACGGAAAGACTGGTCCTGCTGTCCGTTTTGCCGGCGAACAATATCGCATCCTATGCAGATGTTGGTCTCGCCATGATGGTTCAGGAGAAGAGACGATTCCCTGAGAAGAACGAGTATGTTACATCCGTTACAGGTTCTCGCGGGCCTCTCGGAACTTCTGAGGACAGGTACGCCATGGGTCTTTTCCGTGGCTCTGGTACCACAATCGTTTCCGATCTGTGCATCTTCAAAAGCAGCATCGAAACGGGTGAGCTGGAGATGGCCGAGATCTATCCCGGTGTGGATGAGCAGCTGGTTAGAGATAATGTCAGCTGGGATCTTAAGGTCGCCAAGGACTTTAAGCCTTTCGACGCTCCGGGACACGAGGAGATCAAGATCGCAAGGATGGTCTGCGATCCCAACAGGATCTATCTTGGCCGCAAAACCAAGAGGGATCTGGCTGCAGAAGAGGGATAAAACCCTTATGCTGGAGGGAGCGTCATGCTCCCTCCAGCTTTTTTTTCACCTACATCAGGAAATGCAGGTTGATCACTCCTGCTTAGCGGATGTAGGTGCTGTTGTTTTTAGCGGATGGAAACAGTTTTTTAAAATGTGACTATAAACTGAGGGTGGAAATTAGAAATGTTAGATGATTTTAGCTTCAAGGCACTTGCATTCGAAAAGCAGCTTTCACTCGACGAGATCGAGGAGAAACTCAAGAAGATGGAAGATAATCCCGGTACTTTCAACAGGCTGGGAGAACGGGGCGCCCGGTTTGTCCCCGACAGCTGGGAGATGCCGACATTGTATTTCGGGAATGACGGGCTGACCCTGGAGGTTGTGACCAAGGATCTGGATATTGGTGATGTTGAAGAGTATCTATGTGTTCTGGCGCAGGTTCTGGGGTGTAAGATCTGGAGTGAGCATCTGGAGTACTGGTAGTCTAAATTAGTGTTTAAAGTTTAAAGTTGAATGTTCAAAGTTCAGTTAATATAAGAAAATTAATCTGGATATATTAAAGCTTTTCATAAAACTTTGAACCTTAAACTTTCAACTTTCAACCACAGCCGAAGGCTGCTTGAGGAGCGCATAGCGACATGAAAGACAGGTTCACAAAAAATCCCACAGCGCACGATCACTGGAAAAAGGGGGATGAACTTTTCGAACAGAAAAGGCTCGGAGCATCAATAGAGTATTTTGAAAGAGCCATCAAGATCGACCCGAATTTCGCTGAGGCATACAACAGTATGGGAATAGCTTTCTATGAAGGGAAAGACTACATCCGGGCTCTCGAGTGCTACAAAAGAGCAGTCATGATGAAACCGGATTTTATGGAGGCACTGAACAATCTCGGCACAGCCTTCCTTTTTCTCGAGCGTTATCCTGACGCTGCCATGGCATATGAAAAGGTTCTTGAAATGCATCCAGATTTTGCGGAGGCGCACAATAACCTCGGACTTGCTTATGAGCAGCTGCACCGCACAGACGATGCTCTGAAACACTACAGAAAATTCATTGAACTCTGGAAGGGAATACGACGTTACAAGCTTGCGGCCCAGGAGAGAGTAGACCGCCTGGAGCAGGGGAGAAGATCGGGAGTTAACGAACCTATCAGGGTTTAAGAATAGAGGTTTCCCAGCAATGGGAAGAAGGGGGTGTCCCTCTAGCTTGCCCCCCCTCCTGGAGGGGCACTCCCGGTGTTTCATGACAGAGTTTTATTAGGGTCGTAAAAAGACCATTCGTGGCTTTTTACTCAGCGGAAAGTGTCATTTTCCCTTTCCTCACGGGATTTTGTTATTGCCGCAAAAAGTCCGTTAGCGGCTTTTTGCTCCTCGGGAAGCGAAAAGCGTAGTTTTCACTTCCCTCACGGATCAACGACTCAATGTTTATGTCTTTGATCCGGGCGCCCATGTTCGGGCGCGATGGTAATATGCAAGTCATTGATTTGGGCGCCCCTCAATGGGCGTGTTGATGACTTCTTAAAAAGTCATCAACTACCATACCATCATGAATTCAGGAGTCTCCGCGGTTAAACGGTTAAAGGCGGTGGATTACTCGGGTGAAAGCTGTCAATGGTTAAGAGGGAGAAAAGCGATTACATTATTCATTCCGTTGACCACGCCCTGGATGTCCTGGAAGCTTTCCGAGTTAACGAGGTGGAACTGGGTGTCACTCAGCTGGCCAAGATCCTCAACCTCCATAAAAACAACGTATTCAGGATTCTCGCTACACTGGAGAGTCGTGGCTACATAGAGCAGAACTCAAGGACCGGGAACTACAGACTTGGCCTGAAGGCTTTAGAGGCCGGCCAAGCCTACCTGAGACACGTCAGCCTCCTCTCGGTTGCAAATCCTGAAATGGTCACTCTCTCTGATAAACTCAGGGAAAATGCCTATCTGGCGGTTCTGAGAGGCGATTACGTTTTTTATCTTGATGAGGTGATAGCAGACCAGACGATCCAGATCGTTTCCCGGTTGGGAACCAGAGTGTCTCCTCACTGTACTGCCACGGGGAAAGTTTTCCTGGCCTTTTCAGAGGAGGAGCTGTCTGAATTTATTCTCAAGAACCTCCAGCTTGAAAAGATGACTCCGAACACGATCACTGACAAGCGACGCCTGAAGAAGTACATTGAGAATGCAGGTAAAGACGGTTACGCCGTGGATCTGGAGGAATGGACCCTCGGTCTAAGATGCGTTGCCGCCCCGATACTTGATTATTACGGAAAGATCCAGGGAACACTGTCTGTAAGCGGTCCATCCGACAGGATGTCTGACAAGCGCATCGAAAAAGAGATAATTCCCGCGGTTAAGCGCCATGCGGCTGATGCGTCCAGGAAGATGGGCTACGAAATAGGCCGATCATTAGAATAGTTCCAAGTTCCATGTTCCAAGTTCCAAGTTAATACATGTAATAAAAAACAACCTGGAACCAGGTCATCTTTACATCAATCACTTCCTTGACTTATTTTCTTCTCATCAATACAATCCCTTGTCATTCTGATCTGGTATCATATCTATATCCTGATCTGGTATCATATCTATATCGATTTACGACTTGATGTATTTACAAAGGATATCTGGAGGTAATAAATGACCCAGACTAAGCGTAAGAAATCAGACTATATTATTCAGTCTGTTGATCACGCCCTGGATGTTCTGGAAGCTTTTCATGGTGAAGAAGATGAACTTGGAATAACTGAGCTTAGCCGCCGGTTGAAGCTTCACAAGAACAACATCTTCAGGATACTGGCGACGCTCACCACCAGGGGTTACGTTGAGCAGAATCAGTCAACTGACAATTACCGTCTCGGTCTGAAGACGCTGGAGCTTGGCCAGACTTACATACGTCATGCGGGGCTGCTGAGAGTCGCCCGTCCGGTGATGGAAGAACTAAACAAGGAAATCAATGAGAACATATACATTGGGATCCTGAAGGATAAGTTCGCATTCTATCTGGATGTTGTGGAGTCAAACCACACCGTAAGGGTCCTGTCCAGGGTTGGTTGCAGGGTACCGACCTACTGCTCGGCCATCGGCAAGGTTCAGCTGGCCTACGAATCCACGGAAAATATTATGAATGTGCTGACCAAAAAGAAACTGGAGAGCTATACGCCAAGGACGATCACCGACAGGGACAAGATCCTGGATCATCTCGGGCTGATAAAAGAACTGGGCTACGCTATTGATGACGAAGAATGGGATGAGGGTGT
>QIFJ01000071.1 GCA_003229755.1 Pseudomonadota bacterium | reverse complement strand
AAGACAATGACAGTATTATTGTCCGCCGCAAATCGGCAGATGATATCAGTGGAGGGACCCGGGATCGTTTCAGCAAGCTCAAAATTCCCGACCCTCATGCTTACCGGGAACCACCGGCTGGTACACAGCTCGGGATAGGCAATAAGCTTTGCCCCCCTCTCTACAGCAAGCGCCCCGAGTTCTGTGGCTTTTTTAACGTTTTGGGCAGCATCATTTCTGGCTGCGAACTGTATTGCTGCAACCTTCAACATTATTTTTGTCCTCCCGTGTTTATCATCGGTCCAAGATCCAAGGTCGTGACGCGTGATGCGTAACGCGTAAAACAGGCTAGGGGCTCTGGGCAATAGGCTCTGGGCTAACAAACAGCACCACAACCTTCGAGGAGAGGGGGATACATTAGCACCCTCCCCTTTGTCCCCTCCCATCAAGGGAGGGGATTATTTGAATCTCCAATTTCCAATTAGGGGCCTCTCCCAATTAGTTAAGCAGGATTTAAGTATATAGTAATAAGGCCGGGGTTTTGGTGAAGCACGAAGCGAAGCTAAAAGGGGGTTGCGAAGGCGAGTGATTACACCCAAAAGCCCGGCCTTGTGATGGCACTTCACCGAAATTCCACCAATTGACTTGGATATGGTTCCTCATTTGGAAGATCTATCAAAGATTTTCACTTCCCATGCTCTCAATATCCCCCACCACCTTGTTCTTGCCAGACCGTTTCGCCTCATAAAGAGCTTTGTCGGCCCTGTCAACCAGTTCCTGTAGAGTTATATCATCACCCTCTCTGAAAATGGAATATCCTATACTGACCGTCAAGTCCAGGTCGCCGGCGTTGGTTTTAAAGGCCTTGGCTGAAATGGATCTTCTGAGCTTTTCAGCTATCTTCGAAACCTGCTTTCCGGGCAGATTATGCAGTATTACAGAAAACTCCTCTCCTCCGTACCGCGCGACCGTGTCCAGCTCCCTGAGCCCTCCACTCAACCGCTCGGCTAACTCCCTGAGCACTTCATCTCCGACAGGGTGGCCGCAAGTGTCGTTGATCGCCTTGAAGTTGTCCACATCCACCATAAGGACGGCGAGCCCCTTTATGTATCCACGATCCGTTTCTTTCATCCCTTTCTCGAGGACCATGTGGAAAACACGGTGGTTCAGCAGCCCAGTGAGGCCGTCCCTGCGGGACATCTCATTAACCCTGTGATGCAGCAGGGCGTTGGCAAGCACGGGCGCGGTAATATCAGCGATCATGTGCAGGTCGCTCCTGGTGTCATTATCAAATGCGCCCTCGTTCCCGGAAAGTACAGCAAGAATGACCCTTAACGGGTCGCCCCTGTCATCCTTCGTTGTAGCCTTAACAGCCACGAAGGAAGCCGCCTTCCCCAACTTTTCATTTTCATGGAAGTAAGGAGTTCCCTTCCTCTGCTTTTTTGTGTACATCAGGTCGGTGTTTCTCTCGTTTCTGGAAAGAAATCCTATGTGGCTCGGTTCGCTTTCATGGATTATCTGACCTTCCAGGCCCTCCAGCATCGTACCGGCGGTATGGACTGCAAGCTCCCCCCTGCCGCCTATGAGTATGGCGATCCCTCCAGGATCTTTAATGATACTTTCGATAGCTCCCTTTGCTCTTTCGATGATCTTGGATACATCAAGATCCTCGGTGAGGGACTTCGCGTATTTTTCCAAAGTTGTCTTGACTGCCAGGGCGCTGCTCATGGCGTGGATCATACTGCTTCGGTCCATTGCCCGGGAAATCGATTCCGCGACATCAGAGATCTGCTTTCGCTGCCAGTCCTGATCCTTGAACGTCTCGGGTTCCGGGCTGTCGAAGTAAAGAATGCATTTAACATTACCTTCCCCAAGCGTCTGGTGTCCGCCTTCACTCTTTTCCGCATAAACCGCCTTGAGGATAAAGGACCTGATCTTGACATTCTCGGTGTAGAAGGGGATCGATTCGGAGGAATCTTCCGATCGGGTCCAGTCGGAGACACACAGAAAACCTGATCTTTGAAGGGCAAGGTACAGGATGCCCTTATCTCCCGAAATAAGATCTTCGTTCAGACTATCAGCGTGCCCTTTGGAAACCGCTGCCCTTATTTGGTAACCGCCCGACACATCGGGAACCAGGAGCAGTCCAGTTCTGGCGTTCATGAGCCTCGACCCCACCAGCAGAAACATCTGCAGAAGATCATCTTCCTCAATAGCCGCGGATGTAGCCATTTCTCTTCTTTTCGGAAGGTCATCCGGACCGAAGTCCACACGAGAAGCTCTGCTGCTTACCCGGCTCGCGTCGCTTATCATCCTTTCGTGCTTTTTTTTCAGATCTTTATAGCTTGCCTCCTGCCTGGAAAGGATCCATGCAACGTAAAGGCTGAAGATCAGAAAGATCGCTGTCCATGGCAGCAGGTCCCAATTTCCATGGAAAACCCACTGGCCCAACGCCACCACACCGAGGGCAGCACCGGGAATCCAGGATTTGTTGAACCTGTTCCGGTAGACGCTTAAGGGAAAGCCAGCGAAAAAAAGCAGCGGCATAATGGGAACGATCTCGAAAAGGACCTTGACCACGAGGGCAGCAACGGCACAAAGAGCGGTCTGGAACGGGAGAAAATAGGGTACCTCTTTTTTCTTCTTCCTGCTGTAGGAAAGGGGCAATGAAAGACCCACAACAATTGCCGAAATGGCCAGGTGCAGAGGAAACCAGGAAAGACCATCCAGTGGTGTCGGGAAAAAAAGGAACAGAAAAAAGAGGAAAAGGGTTAGAGGGAAGATGAAGCGGGAATTAAACCAGCTGGCGGGCATTTTCACCGCTTCTGCTCCTCCTCAGGGAAGATATAAACGACTTCGCCGGACCGAACCAGACCCAGTTTTGTCCTGGCCAGAGCCTCAACGGTTGCCTGATCATTCCGCAGGAGGCCTATCTGCTCAGCCAGAGAGTTATTGTCACGCTCAAGACCGCTGATCTCCGCCCTGATCTCATCTCGACGATGGACCATTTTGTTCAGCTCCCAAAGGCCCTGTTCACCGATTATACTGTATATCGCAAGGGCTGCTGCAGCCACCAGGAAAATTAACCGGATTTTTCTGTTCCTCTGAAAGCTCATCGGCCTGTTAAAAGTATCACAGCAATAACCGCGCTACAAGGTAGAGAATACCTGCCAGCCTTCGGCTGGAGTTCCAGGTTCCAGGTTCCACGTTCCAAGTTACAGCGACTCACCCTCCCCCTGCCCCTCCCCTCATCAGTCTTCGCCCTTCATAGCTTTAGCGACAAAGGGCTACGACCTGACAAGAGGGAGGGGTGTAACAAGGTAATATCCTCCCCCTTGAGGGGGGAGGACAAAGGAGGGGGTGAGTCAGTACCACCCTCACCTAACCTCTCTCCTCGTCAGTCTTCGCTAAAGCTTCCGCCTTCGCACCCCGTGCTTCGACGTGACAAGCCGACCTGACAAGAGGGAGAGGGATTTATGTCAAATCACTGTGGTTCAGGATCTTGTCTGTTTTCGCAACCCCCACCAAAGCCTTTCTCTGCAGAACCCCGGGATAACCAAATGCAGATCAAGCCGGGGTTTTGGTGAATCACGAGGCGAAGCTCAAAGGGGGTTGCGAAGGCGAGTGATTACACCCAAAAGCCCGGCCTTTCAAACACACTATACCGATATCCTGCCAA
>QIFJ01000200.1 GCA_003229755.1 Pseudomonadota bacterium | reverse complement strand
CGCGGATTCTGAAGGAGAAGCGCAAATGTGTTATCGCCACCCGAGGCGATAGAGACTACATCGTCACCCTCCGTTACTTGCAGGGCTTCACAGAGGACTCCTGGATCCTCCCAGCACTGTGCATACCTGATCTTCATGTTTCAACCCTCCTGTTGCCGCGACTTTGAACTGAATAGCCGACACAGTCCCCGAAGCGAACGGAAGTCTCGATCTCATTTTCTGTATTATCCAGCAAGTCCTTGCAGAACCTGATAGATCCTTTTTCAAAGAGCAGTACAACTGTTGACCCCCCCAGCTCAAAATTACCCTTATGATCTCCTTTTGAGACTCTCTTGCCGGGTTCGTAGGACTGGCTGATGGACCCCACTGTCAGCGCCCCAACTTCAACCATGACTATCCAACCAAAGTGATCTGAACTCAGGAGTGTCTGCATCCTGTAGTTTTCGGTGAAAAAGGGAAGAAGTCTGGTTCTGGAATAGGAGGCCCCGGCATGATAATTTCCCCGGATCGGACGAGCCTGGTGAGCAACGCCTGAATCGGGAAAGTGAAAATGATGGTAATCCGCAAGGCTGAGGCGGCTTATTAACACGCTGCCGCCAGAGTACATTCTGGCCAAAACATCGTCCTTCAGGAAATCCCGCAGGTTAAAGGTGCACCGTTTGATCCTGAAGGTCGTATCGGCATCTATCTTTTCGTAGACGAGGACCTTACCGTCCGCCGGCGCGATACAGGCACCTGGCCTTTCGTCTATCGGTCTGGCAGAAAGGTGGATCTTTCTGGTAAAGAAGTCGTTGAAACTCACAAAATCATCGATCTGCTTGAGTGATTCGGCCATGTTTATCTTCATCCTCTTCACGAAGGGCTTTATTTTGAGTTTGCTTATCCCGCTATCATGAAACCGGCCATAGGCTGCTGAAAAGAGCCGGTTGGAAGTTAGAAGTCGGCACGCCAGAACTCCGGTGCCGGTGTTATACAGCCACCGAAGGAATCTGGCGGCGTGTACCTTTTCGGCCATCATACTGCCGGTTGCCCGGTCGTAGTATGTGATGGAAAACGGATCTTTCATCGGCTCAGTCCATACAGGGCGTAAACCCTCTGGGGTGCCGGAGCTTCCGGACCAGCAAGTGACCTCGATGGGTTCCCCAGCATTCGCATAGTCATTATTATCTTTTCATAACCGCGGTTAAGAGCCTGGTTGACTAAATAGTAGAAACCGGCCCTGCCAATACCGTTTCTCCTTGATATCTCCTCAGGCGTTGCCCCACCGAGGTGAAAGTTAATTCGGTCAACGCTCCCTCTCATTTTCAGGAACCTCAGGGTTGCAAACGGCCCCTTCTTCCCACCCATCGCCCTTACCGCATCGGCCAATTCCAGGAACGCAGCCATAAACCCCGCAATTTCGTCATTTTCGTTGTAAACAAAAGTCACCAGGTCAGGGTCGATCGCTAACCGGCTGCCGGGATAAAGCTGAAGAAAATCGTTAAAGGATATGGGAGTAAATCCCGGGAAATTACTGAAGGTCTGACAGAGTATGCCATATAACTTTCTCACCTCTTCCTTGAAGTGTCGCATGTCAAGATTCTCGAAACGGTAGCCACTGTCCATAAGATATTCGTATCTTTCAGAGCCACGACGGGTCAGCTTCTTGAGGTTCTCCCTGCCCTCCATTTCCAGTGAATCCCACCTGTTAATAGTTTTGAAACCACATCGTTCGAAATGCTCGGGATAGAACGGCTTGTTGTATGGCTCTCCGTAGAAAAGATCCCTTTCAAAGCCCCTTGTCATGAATCGGTAGCTGTGCCAGATATCAAAATTCATTGGGCCCCAGATATGTGAAACTCCCATCTCTTCGAAAAGCCAATTGACGGCAGTATCAATGAGATCCTGAGCTACCGAAAAATCGTTAACGCATTCGAAGAAGCCCACAGTCCCCACCTGCCCTCCATCTGGATGCTTCAGGTCACTATTGACCATGGCGGCAACACGACCGCGTACTTTCCCTCCGGTGATCGCTATAAATTTCCTGTGACAGTTCCCCGGTTTTCGATAAAACCCGAAACCCTCATTGAGCTGGTGATCAACGACATGTCTCATTGGCGGGATCCAATTATCGTCCCCCCTGTAGATTTCGTAACCGAATTCTATGAACTCGTTCATAAGTCCGTTTTCAAATGTAAATTCTTTTACAGACATCTTACCTCTCCCCTGGCTCCGTCCATGTAGATCTGCGATCCGTCCGCAATGATCCTGGTTGCGTTTTTAACTCCCACAACAGTCGGAACACCAAGCTCTCGCCCGATAATGGCCGTGTGGGAAAGCACGCTTCCCTTCTCGGCCACTATTCCCGCTGATGAGATCATAAGAAATACCCAACCCGGATCAGTTGATTTGGCCACCAGGATGTATTTCCCGTCAGGGTCGACCGAATCCGGATCGAAACCGACTCTGGCTGTTCCCTCGGCGATCCCTGAGGAGCATCCTATTCCGGAAAGAACCTTGCTTTTTCCTTTAATTTCCCCGGACCCGTAAGAAAGGCCCAAGTGGGGAATGCCTGTTGTGATGATCCTCTCATCCGGTGATCTGTTTTCGAAGGATTGGTATTCGGATTTGCGAATGCTGACGGTGGCTTTCAAGTCCCTGGTGACATTAGCCGCATGGACAGTATCGAAGACTTCATCAACTGTGAGGTAGAAAATATCCTGGCTTGATTCCAGAAGGGTCTTGCACTCAAATAATTCACCCATCCTGAGGAAGATCTGCCTGATGGTCCCGTAGAGCCGGCTTCTTGCAAAACGCATATTCTCCCTGTTGGCTATGGCATAACGTGTATTTTTCAAAACGAAGAAGTAGATCCGCTTCTTTATCGGGTTTTTCAGGTTGAGCCCCATGACCCTCTCGGCTTCCCGGCAAACCTCGGACTCCCGCCTTTCCATCTCATCAATGCTTATGCTGGATTGGTAGTAGTTTTTGACTAACCCCACCAGGAGATCGGGCTTTTCACGGTATCCCGCTTTTTCCAGTTTCAGGTCCTCCAGGGAACGGTCTCCATATTCCGTAAGATAGTTGTTAAAAGATAACTTCAGTTCACTGAACCTGGTTTCCTTCTGGATCCGGTTCCATATGGTCCTGTTTGTCCCCTTGTCAAACAGTCTCCGGAAAGTCTTTTTCGATCTTACCTTCTCGGCCAGACGCACAAGGGCCCGAAGAGGTTCAATGCTTTCCACCCCGTGCACCCCGCACAGCAGGTCGTTGTGGATATTGGGACGATCCGATGGTCCCCATTTTAATGTGAGCTTTTTCAGCCAATCGAAGTATTTCATCGCAGCGAAATCGTTATAAAGCGTAAGGTGCCACTTCACCGCGAATCTCTGACCGAGCTCATCAAAGACCTGCGCGAGGTCCTGTGCATTGGTTTCAGTAAAGTCGGCGTCCCTTATGCGTCTGTATGCGGATGAAAAAAACGAGTCAAACTTCCTGCCGAGCCCCCTGACGGTAAGGAGCACGAAAGCGATCTTCAGGCAGGAACAGGCCCTGTTGATCGCAGAAAGCCTGCTCTGGGGATATGCAAGCTCTTCCTGGATGCCGATCATCTGATCCCACGATCCCTTGTGCCTTGCAAAGCCTGGCAGGTAGGAAAGCATTTTGTACCAGTTCAGGAGGTTGTAGTAGACACGGCCGTCTATCA
>QIFJ01000198.1 GCA_003229755.1 Pseudomonadota bacterium | reverse complement strand
TGTCCTCCATCATATCGTAGGTTACCGCCAGGTTAAGATAAGGCTCATATCGATTGGGGGCTAAGGTCGCGGCTTCCTGGTAGGTTATCAGCGCTTCCTCGTAGAGCTTTAGCTCCCTTTGGAGGTTGCCGGTCTGAAGTATGACTTCAAGGTTCCCGGCCATGCTTCCCTTTACCTTTTTGAAGATCTCCAGGGCCCGCTCCGTCTCGCCCCTCTGGGCCTCTACGAGACCGAGCATGAGCATTGAGTTGGTGTTACCCGGGCTATCATCCAGGATAACTTCAAGTTCAGCCTTTGCGTCATCATATTCCCCCTCGCGCATCAGAAGATGGGCCAGAAGCTCTCTTACCGAACTTTTCTCAGGGTTCCTCTCAAGAAATAACCGGTAGAGTTTTATGGCTTCAGCTTTCCTGCCCTGTTCTTTGTAGATCTTGCCCAGGTCGCTGACTGCCGACAGGAAGGAACTGTTAAGCTCGATGGCCTTTTCCAGATGATCGACTGCCAATTTTGTTTTCCCGGTCCTGGCGTACAGCCTGGCCATGTAAAAATAGGCCAGCGACGCGTGTTCGGAGTTTGTTGCCAGGTTCTTCAGGATCCTGAGGGCCGAGTCTGTTTTGCCTGTCATACCGTATATCTCGGCGAGATAGATATACGGGCCGGCCTTATCGGGTACCAATTCTATGGCTTTCTCGAAATGCGTTGCCGCCTGGCCAAACTCCTCTTTGTCTGCCAGTATCCGGCCGATGGAAATGTGCGCATCAGGATTGTCGGGGTTGATACTTATGATCTCTTTTGCTGTCTCCTCAGCCTTCCGTTTCTGTCCTGTTTCCATGTACAGGCCCAGGAGTTCCGTCCTGATGCTCTCGGATGTAGTATCAAACCTTGAGGCCTCCTCCAGGTTTTCAATCGCTTTATTTTTTCGGCCCTCTTTTCTTAGGAAAACACCATACATATATTTGGCGTAGGCTGATTCAGAGATCTTGCCCGCAGACTTGTACCCTGTCGGGGAACTGCTGTCGGGTATTTCAGGTGTTGCGGCACAACCCGTAAGGATAGGGATGATAATCAATATTGTCGTGAGAATTTTCATGCTGAACTTCCCCTTTTCAGAGGCCCTTTTATACCCAGGGCCTTTGTTGAATAGGCGTTAAGATCCAGGATGTCTGTGGAGGCCATGTCCTTCATGTGAAACCCGCAGGCCGCGATCATGGCTGCGTTATCCGTACAAAGCTCGGGCGGAGGTAAGTGAGCAATGAATCCATCTTCGTCCGCTGTTTCTGTTACTCTTTCCCGGAGCAGATCATTGCGTGCAACGCCGCCGGCTATGAAGAGGTGACCGACTTCGAAAACCTCCACTGCCCGGCGGCACTTCATGGTAAGTACGTCAACAACCGCCTCCTGGAAAGAGGCGGCAATATCGGGAATGCTTAACGGTAAATCATCTCTCCCTCCGGTAGTTCTGTCAAGGTAACCGTGGCGTTTAAGGTAGGTAAAAAGAGCGGTTTTCAATCCGCTGAATGAAAAATCGAGGTTGTCGGTGCCGGTCAGGGGCCTGGGCAGGGGAAGCGCCTCAGGATCACCGTGACGGGCTTCAGACTGGATGATTGGACCGCCGGGATAGCCCAGATCCAGCAGTTTCGCGGCTTTATCCATGGCCTCTCCAGCCGCGTCGTCAAGGGTGGTGCCGATGACTCGGATATCGTCCCGGGATCGAAGGTGAAAAAGGGCCGTGTGGCCACCCGATGCCACCAAAGCGACAGAGGGGATGGGTACTCCATTCGCCAACTCCAGGGAAAAGAGGTGTCCCTTAATGTGATCAACTCCCACCAGGGGGATGTCATTCGCAAAGGACATTCCCTTCGCGTAAGACAGGCCAACAAGGAGGGAGCCCACCAGGCCGGGACCCGTTGTGACGGCTATGAGGTCAACCTCCTCTGTAGAAACGGCAGCCTCTGCCATGGCTTTGTTGATCACTGTGTCGATTTTTTCCAGGTGCATGCGGGATGCCATCTCAGGCACGATCCCGCCATATGGAGAGTGTACATCATCCTGGGTCGAAACGACCGAGGAGAGGATCTCCCGGCCGTTGCGGACCACTGCCGCAGCCGTATCATCGCAGGATGTCTCAATTCCCAGGATCAACATGTCTTACTATTTCCTGAAGAGAGACCCACCGAATCCCCCTCCGTTCAGCATCCTGGACGGCTCTTTTTAGAACCCTTGCCGTTTCAGGATAAGGGTGTCCGATACCGATGGCCCAGCCCCTGGCTTCTGCCAGGTCCAGCAGCTGCGTTACTTTTGCGTAAATAGCGTCCTCATCCCTTTCGTTGTCCAGAAATATATCCCTTTCAGCCGAGGAGACATTCAGGTCTTTTGCGATCTGGTATGCCACGCTGCGGGATGTAGTTCGACTGTCAATGAACAGCAATCCCTCGTCCCTTACGAATTCCAGCACATCGGTCATTACCCTTCCGTTTTCCGTAGCCAGGGACCCCATGTGATTGTTTAGTCCGATGGCGTGGGGGACCGATCTGAGATCCTCTTTCAGTATCCGCCGGATCTCATCCGAATCTTGGGAAATTAAAACAGCTCCTTTTCCGGGGTTGATCCCCGGATATCCCTTTGGCTCCATGGGAAAGTGCAGAAGTATCGTCTTCCCCCTGGCGAAGCCTTCCTCGGCCAGCTGCGCGGAGTAAGGCCGTCCCGGTAGAAATGACAAGGCAAGCGGTACATCCAGTTCAAGGAAGGGAAGGGCCGCAGACTTGCTGTGTCCCATGTCGTCTATGATCAGTGCGACGGCGCCCCCTTCGGCAGGCGCATACGGCACGGATACCGGTCTCTGGTTTTCCTGCCTGTAGGTTGTCGGTTTGTTCCGGGTGAGCCGTATGACAAGCAGGGAAACGAGTATTACCGCCAGAGCGAGAACAACTGCGGAAATAGTCCACACGATGTAAGGACCCTTCGCGCCGCTGCCTTTCCCTTTCTTTTTAGCGCGGGGTTGTTTCGAGGCCAGATGCCTGCTCCTTTGCGGAAATCTCCTCGCCGGTCTTCAGGTTCTTGAAGAGGTCCAGTCCCTTGAGGAGGTCCACAGCTCTCATCAGCTGGTCGTCTTCCCTGGGGTCCTCCGGGATCCTGTCTATCACAGGCTGAGTTTCCTCATCGGAGTCTTTCGGTGCCTCAGGTTCATCCTTGATCTGGTCGTTATCCAGATGACCTTTCAGGTCCTTTTCTTTCAGGTGACCGATCGATTTTCCGCCCTTATTGTGAACTACAATGTCAGGATCGATGCCAGTGGCCTGAATGGACCGGCCGCTCGGGGTGAAATATTTGGCTGTTGTAACCCTCAGTCCGGCACCGTCTCCAAGCCTGTAGATGGTCTGAACCGAACCCTTGCCAAATGTGGTCGTGCCGATGATTATGGCTCTCTTGTGATCCTGGAGAGCTCCCGCAACGATCTCCGAAGCGCTGGCAGAACCACCGTTTACAAGGACGACAAGGGGGTAGTCTGGTTCGGTCCCCTTCATTTGTGCTTTATAGGAATAGTTCTGGTTGGCGAGTCTGCCTTTGACTTGTTTGCCACCTCAATAGCCGAAATGAGGAGCCCGCCCGGATTGTTTCTCAGATCGAGGATCATCCCCTTGAAGTTCTCACCCTTCTGCGCATGGATCTTCTTGAGAGCATCGGAAAACTCCCTGGGCGTTTTTTTCTGGAACTGGGTGATCCTGATATAGGCGACATCCTTGTCTATTTCCCTGGTTTTCACGCTTACCAGGGGTATGACGTCTCTGGTGATGGTGTAATCGATGGGTTCCGGTTCTCCCTTGCGGGCTATGGTGATAGTTACCTTTGTTCCCTTTGGTCCCCGCATCAGCTTTACCGCTTCCAACAGGGTCATGTCCTTGGTGAGCTTGTCCTCTACTTTGACAATGTTGTCTCCAGCCAGAATTCCCGCCCTGTAAGCCGGTGTGTCGTCTATCGGAGCAATGACCGTAAGAATATCGTCCCGTATACCGATAGTGATCCCGATCCCCTGGAACTCACCCTGGGTATCGATCTGCATCTCCTTGTACATATCCTGGGTCATATAAGAGCTGTGCGGATCAAGGGTCTTGAGCATGCCCTGAATGGCGCCCTGAATCAGCTCCTTGCTGTCGGGCTCCTCCACGTAATTCTTCTGGACTATTAAAAGCGCATCGGAAAAGATCTTTATCTGCTCATAAGTTGATTCGTTGTAAGCCTGAGCGTCCAGTACCGGACTGGTTGTGTCCTGAAGGGCCACGAACAGGAGCAGAAGAGAAAACAGGGCGAATAATTTTAGTACTCTGAGTGGCTTCATTGGTTTATCCTCCTGATCTGGACTTTGCTGCAAGCCAGGGTTTGGGATCAACTGGTTTCCCGTGGTGCCTGATCTCGAAGTAGAGCGCGGGGCCTTCAAGGGAACCGCTGTCTCCGGCAAGACCGATCGTCTCGTTGGCTTCTATCTCCTGACCGACCTCAACATGGAGGGCGGACAGATGTCCGTAAAGCGTGTAATAGCTTCCGCCGTGGTCCAGGATGATGATACGGCCGTATCCCCGGAACCAGTCCGCGAAGAGAACCTTGCCCCTGTATACGGACC
>QIFJ01000268.1 GCA_003229755.1 Pseudomonadota bacterium | reverse complement strand
GCCTGTCTTTCCGTCTTTTCGGAAACATGTTCGGCGACCATCTTCTGCTGGCGATCTTTCTCAGCCTGGTCCCCCTGTTGGTACCCGTAATTTTCATGGGGCTGGGAATATTTATAGCTCTCATTCAGGCGTTCGTCTTCACCCTTCTCTCGATCATATACATTACCGGCGCCCTCGAGGAAGCTCATTAGTGTGGAAAGGGGAAATGACACTTTTCACTTTCCGCGGAGTAAAAAGCTATGAATAGACTTTTTACGACACTATCATATAAAAGAAAAAACAAATCTGGGAAAGGAGGAAAACATCCATGAAAAAAAAGATCACCATACTATTTCTCGCAGCGATTTTTATTATTGTTCTGGCACCTCTGGCTATCGCAGCTGAAGATGGAGCAGCCCTGCCTGAGAAGATCGGATTCGCAATAGCGCTGGGCGCTGCTCTTTGTGTCAGCATCGCCGCCTTCGGTGGCGGTATTGGTCAGGGTCTGGCCATCAAGGGAGCCATGGAGGGGATAGCCAGAAACCCCGGCGCGTCGGGCAAGATCATGACAACCATGATCATCGGTTTGGCTCTGATCGAGTCTCTTGTTATCTATTCGCTCGTCATTTCCCTAATGCTGCTGTTTAAACTTTAGTCTGGCAGGGGAGGAATAGTCTTTCCTCCCCTTTTAAATCGTGGTATCTTGTGAAAGAGAACACTTGCTCAACTGACACATAAACCTTTGCCACCAATGACTTGATGACGCTTTTCCCTTCCCGAGGAGCAAAAAGCCGCTCATGGACTTTTTGCGACAATAACAACAACGACTTTTTACGACCCTATCAACGACTTTAAGGGAGGATAAATGAGACAGCCCCTGCCCTATTTCCTGCTTTTTCTGCTGCTTTCTCCACCGGTTTACGCCATGACCACAACTGACTGTTTCGATTGTCACTCAGATGAGAGCCTGGTCAAAACAGTCGGCGGCAGTGAGCTGTCCCTTCATATCGATGAGGAGGTCTACACATCCTCTATCCACGGCAACCTCGATTGTACGGACTGCCATTCGGAGCTTGCCGATGTGGAGGAAGAACACGAAGAAGAGCTGGAAAATACAACCTGCAGCGACTGCCATGCTGATGTCGAGGAGCAGTGGCTAAAAAGCGTACACGCACCTGGAAATGCCATGGTGGATTATGATCTGCCGGGTTGTCCCGACTGTCACGGAAAGCACGATATCCTCTCCGGAGATGATGTGCGTTCGAGGATCTTTAAACTGAACATACCGGCCACGTGCGGCGAATGTCATGCTTCAAAGGAAATAACCAGCCGTCATCCGAACCTTGGCTCCGAGGTCAACTCAGAGTACGAAGAAGGCATACACGGTATCGTGCTTTTCAAAAGCGGCATGATCTTCTCTGCCGTCTGCAACGACTGTCACGGCAGCCACAGCATTTTTTCCGCATCGGATGAAAGGTCCTCTGCCAACAGGTCCCGAATAAACGATACGTGCAGCTCGTGCCACGCCGGAATAGTGAATGTATACATAAACAGCATTCACGGGAAGCACTTCGCCGCCGGCTCCGAAGAGGCTCCCACCTGCGCATCGTGTCACGGTACCCACAGGATCGACCGGGCCATGGACAAGGGATTTCTCATTACAGTTACCGAGAGGTGCTCCGGGTGTCATAAGGAAAAATCGGATACATTCAAGAACACATATCACGGCCAGGTTACCGGAATGGGTTACTCGGAGGCAGCCCAGTGCCCTGACTGTCACGGTGCCCACGGGATCCTTCCCAAGGAAGACCCCGCATCTATGATAAATCCGAACAACCTTCAGGCAACGTGCGGGGCTTGCCATCCCGGCGCGAACAGTAATTTTATAAAATATCTGCCCCACGCCGACTACCATGACAAGGAGAATTATCCGGGACTCTATTACGTATACCTGGCCATGGTAATCCTGCTCGCGGGAGTCTTTATACTCTTCGGGATCCATACCGCCCTGTGGCTGATAAGGGCCCAGATAGAGGAAAGAAAGAAGCGCGGCTGACGCCCTGATAATACGGGAGGCAAAAAACGATGAAGCAAGATGCAAGCACTTTTCAGGATCAGGAAGACAGACCTGTGTACTACATGCGCTTCAGATATTTCCACCGGTTTCTGCACGCCCTCATTATCATCAGCTTTATGGGGTTGGTCCTGACGGGTATGCCGCTAAAGTACAGCGAGGCGGGGTGGGCCAGGGCCCTGGCGGTTCTTTTGGGAGGAATACAGACAGCCGGGTATATCCACCGCGTCTGCGGAGTCATAACTTTTCTGTATTTCACATTACACATATTATGGACCTTCTATTTTATCGTCTTTCTCCGGGAGGGACCCTTGCTGGCTTTCATTTTCGGGCCCGACTCCATGGTGCCGTGGAAGACACTTCAAATGGTTCATCGGAAAGGGTCAAAGACCCCAGTTCGATCGCTATACATACTGGGAGAAATTCGACTACCTCGCAGTCTTCTGGGGCGTAGGAATAATTGGTCTTTCCGGCCTGACCCTGTGGTTCCCCGAGTTCTTCTCAAAATTCCTGCCCGGCTGGGCCTTCAACGTGGCTATAATCCTGCATTCGGATGAGGCCCTCCTTGCGGCCGGCTTCATATTCACCATTCACTTTTTCAACACACACCTGAGGCCTGAGAAGTTTCCATTAGACAACGTTATCTTCACCGGACGCATTACCGAAGAAGAGCTTATATACGAAAGGCCATTGGAGTACAGGAGGCTCGTTGAATCGGGAAAGCTGGATTCGCTTCGCGCCGATCCGCCCACGAAGACGACCATTATCTGGTCCAGTATCGTGGGCTTTGCGGCATACGGTCTTGGACTTGTGATGATCCTGTTCATAATCTATTCGGCACTTAGGGATATTCACTGATACCTTGTGCCAGCCACGAGACATAAGCTCAGGCAAGAGGTCACTTTAGTGTGGTTTGTAATGCACGAAAACCGCACGAAAATGGACATAACAGCCTACCTGTGCTAATCTTCTCAAACATAAGGGTTATTCACAAGGACGCCGTCAACGAACCCCCATTTCCGGGCCGTACTTTATGACAGAACCCAGAGAGGGGATCGACATGGTGGAAAGGGGAGTCCTGTTTTTAAAGAAGCTTCGTTTCTACGAAGTACTTCTTATCATAATGGCTCTTCTGGTTTTCTCCGTATGGGCTACTCTGGAGATCACCGAAACAGCTGTTTTCTGCGGAAATACCTGCCACGTAATGCGGCAGCACTACCAGGATTGGAAGGAATCAGCCCACAACAATGTTCCCTGCATCAATTGCCACAGCCGGCCTGCAGAGGATGGCTATCTGGTGCCCAGGTTTAGAGCTATGCTCCAGCTAGGAAGTTATTTTACGCGTACCTACGGAGAGAGTACACGGGCTGAAGTCCTGGACACGGCGTGCCTTCAGCAAGGATGCCATTCCAGCAGGCTCCTTCAAGGACAGGTATTCTACGGAGACGGGATCCTCTTCGACCACAAACCCCATATGCAACAGCTAAGGCGAGGGAAGATAATAAGGTGTACAACCTGTCACGCCCATGTGGCTATGGGTGACCACATTGCAGTCGCCAAGAGCGCCTGTTTCATCTGCCACTTCAGGGGATTCGAGGACAATCCCCCTACTGCGCGGTGTACTCTCTGCCACAACGTACCCGCGATTTCTGCTGAATACGCCGGCGGCACTATTAATCATACTGTTTACGTTGAAAAGGATATTGACTGCCGGTTCTGTCATATGGATGTCGTCCAGGGAAGCGGTGACGTGATCCTGGAGAACTGCTCATCGTGCCATCGCGGGACCGGGACGGTGACCGGGTTGGAACCGGTGGAGGACCTCCACCGCCGGCACGTAACCGATCACGAGGTAGAGTGCGAGGATTGTCACAGCATTATCCGACACAGTTCACCCGAGACCCGAATAGCCTTTGCCGACGGCTGCGGGTCCTGCCACAGGGACAGACACAGGGACATTCTTTCTCTCTACCAGGGAACTGGAGCCGAGGATATTGAGGGGAATCCATCTCCAATGTATCTGGCGAATGTGGAATGCATAGCCTGTCATCAACTATCATCAGACTTTTCAGGTGACGTCATGGAAAGTTCAGTGCCCGTCATGAAGGCTTCAGAAAGCACCTGTGATCCTTGCCACGAGACAGGCCGGGGCAACATGGTCAGCGCCTGGAAACAGGATATCGAAAGGATCATGAATGAGGTCTCGGACAAACTGGAACGAACAGAAACCGCCCTCTCCTCTCAGGAGGGTTCAGGTCCAGAGGAGCAAGCGCGCGTCCTCCTGATAAAAAGCAGGAGGAATCTGGCTTTTATCAGAGCCGGTATACCGGTGCATAACTACGACTACGTGGTGAAGATACTGGAAACGATAAACGCGGATATGGAAGCTGCGATATCGCTTACAAGGCAGGTGAGAAATGGCATTTAAAAAGGTCAGCAGGATCAAGATACCGGAGGCAACGATAAGAAGACTGTCCCTTTATGACAGGTGCCTGGATGACGTCAGGAAAGCCGGTAAAAAAATAGTATCCTCCTCGGATATCGCCCGGAAGTGCGGGACCAATCCAGCCCAGATCAGAAAGGACTTCGCGTACTTCGGTGAGTTCGGCGTGAGGGGTGTTGGGTACTATGTGGAGAATCTGCAGGAGGACATCAAGAAGGCTCTCGGCATCGACAGATCCTGGAACTGCGCCCTGGTGGGCGCCGGGAACCTCGGTTTCGCCCTTCTTGGCACAGACTCTCTGGCTGAGCGTGGATTCAGGATAAGTGCGATCTTCGAACAGGACCCCATACTCGTGGAAATGGGATCTTTCAGGGATATCCCACTCTTTTCCATGGATCAGATGCAGCGGATTGTACCTGAAATGGGAATAAGGATCGGGATTATTGCTGTCAGCCCGGAAAACGCCCTTAAGGTATCGCACCAGCTCATCGATGCGGGAGTCAAAGGAATCCTGAATTTCACACCCGCGACACTGAAGGTGCCTCTCGGTACCATTCTGAAAAACGTGGATTTCGCCATAGACCTGGAAGGTCTTGCGTTTCAATTGGCGAATGCATAATCAAGGAGACGAACTCAAACCAGAAAAATGAAAAAGTTAGAAGAGCTGATAAAACAGAGGGCTACTGAAAGCGCCAAACTACTGGAGGCATTCTGTCAGCAGGCCTCGGGTCAGATCCTTCAGATAACGAAGGGTCTTGCCAAGGTTATCCGCGACGGCGGCAAGATTCTTGTGGCGGGAAATGGTGGCAGTGCGGCCGACGCCCAGCACTTTGCCGCCGAGATGGTAAACCGGTTTCTCATAGAGAGAAGGCCACTGCCTGTCCTTGCGCTTACGACCGACACCTCTGTTCTGACATCCATCTCCAACGATTACTCTTACGAACTGATATTCAGCAAGCAGGTTGAAGCGCTGGGGGGTGAAAATGATGCTTTCATCGCTATTTCCACCAGCGGAACGTCACTGAATATTTTGAAAGCACTGGAAAAAGCCAATGCCATGTCTATACTCACTGTGGGTCTTACCGGTGCACCTGATAGCCAGATGACAAATCAGTGCGACTTCTGTCTTGCGGTTGGTGAGGGTAGCACACCGAGAATTCAGGAGGTTCACTACGTGGTTCTCCATCTCGTAGCCGAACTACTGGAGATACTCCTTTTCACTGACAAAAATGAGTGACAAAAACTACCCCAACACACCCCTTAACGACCTTGATCTCGTTAACCTCCGGACCTATTCCCTGAATTCCCGCTCTGGCAAGGTGAGTGTCAGGGATCTGGGCCGGCCCCTGGACAGTGACTCGTCCACCGCGGAATTGATCGGCAGCCTCCCCGATATCCTTGCCGCCAAAGACCTGAAGGAAGCCGCTGCCGCCATTGCCGCTGCCAGGGGAAAGGGCAGGGGGGTTGTCCTCGGCATGGGGGCCCATCCTCTCAAGGTAGGACTGGGACCTCACCTTGTAGATGCTATTGAAAAGGGGCTCCTCACAGGCATCGCCACCAACGGAGCAGCCATCATACACGACTTCGAGCTGGCAGTGTCTGGAATGACATCAGAAG
>QIFJ01000080.1 GCA_003229755.1 Pseudomonadota bacterium | reverse complement strand
TCAGTTTTGATCCTCATCTCACTTCTCTCCCTTACCTTCATAATCACCCTTCCTTTCGGACGCTGGAGGGTCCGGTGCCGGAAATATTCGGTCAACTGGTTTCTTGCTATCCACCTGCCCATCCCGGTCATCATACTCATGCGCCTGGGAGCTCATTTTTCCTATATCTACATTATATCTACATTCCACTGTTTCTTGCCAGCACGGTTCTCGGGCAGTTGGTGGGGGGGAAAATAGTTAAGTAATAAAGGCGCTGGGCGCCTTTGTAGCCCAACGTCCACTGTCCAACGCCCAACGTAGTTTAATAATACTCTTATATTCCATGCTCTAATGTTCTAATCTCCAATACCCAATGATCCAATTTCGAATCAACGCAAAAAACCCTTTACATTTGGCCAAGGCGGTAGTAGATTTAGAATAATTGTAATTAACAAGGAAATCGACATTTCATGAAAGGAGGGGGGGCGCCATGACTTTCTGGCTTGTAGTTACGCTGTTACTTGCCTTTCTGGGACTTATCGAAGCAATGCTCGGCTTTACCATTCCCTTCCTTGCGTTCAGAAGCATTATCCTTTTCCTTATCGTATTGGGTATAGCGTATAATCAGTATGCTTCTGACAACGGCGCTAGTGAAATAGCGGATGACCTGGCCTCTAAGGTAACGGAGGCGGCAGGGAGTTAGTGTAAATCACTTTTCCAAAAGAAAAAAGGGCAGCCGATAACGGCTGCCCTTTTTTTAGTTGTTAGTTGAAAGTTGAAGGTTGAAAGTTATTTACAGAATTCATCATGTTTAACCAACAACTATCAACTTCTAATGCTCTAATGTTCTAAACCAAATCTCGAATTTCGAATTTCGATTCTCGAACATTCAACTTTCAACTTTTAACCTTCAACTGACACACACTGGACACATCTCCTATAAATGATTATTTAATAGGTAGAGAATATTAAGGGTGCCGATATGCCCCAGGGAGGTGAATAATATGGCGAAAAGGGCGCTTCTTGTTATCGATATGCTGAACGATTTTCTCCTGCCCGGTGCCCCTCTGGAGGTACCCAGGGGGCGGGAAGCGATCCCCTGCATTGAGAGCGAGATTCACAGGGCCAGGCTCGAAGAGGTGCCGATAATCTATGTTTGCGACAATCACGCGCCGGATGACCCCGAGTTCGCGAAATGGCCTCCTCACTGTATACGTGGAACCGAAGGCTCTGAAGTAGTCAGGGAGCTGGCACCGCGGGAAGGTGATATAATCGTTCCAAAAACAAGGTATTCCGGTTTTTATGGAACAGATCTCGAGGAGGTTCTCAACGGTCTCGGTGTAGAGAAGCTGACAGTGACAGGGATACTCACCGATATATGTATCATGTTCACCTCATGCGATGCTTTTATGCGAGGATATTCTATCCAGATCTCCGAAAGCTGTGTAGCGGCTCTGTCCGATGAGGATCATAACGCCGCCTTGAACCAGATAGAAAGACTAATGGAGGCAGAGGTTGTCAGGTAAAAAATCTCCCAGGCTGCTGGTCGCCACCCCGGAGGAGATCGCCAAGGGAAAAGTTGCGGATGTTTACTTCGTCCGTTCCAGACAGATTCTTGAAAGTGAAGGTATCCGCAAGAGAGTAAGGGCTGAGGTTTTCGTCAAATCACTTCCCCGTAACTGGTCCTGGGCTCTGTTCGCTGGGCTAAACGAGGTCCTCGAGCTCATGGAGGGTCATGACGTCACAATCCGCTCTATCCCGGAGGGCACACATTTTCGCGCGAATTTTCCGGTTTTCGAGATCGAAGGCGACTATCTTGATTTCGGCATTTTTGAAACAGCTATCCTGGGCCTTCTGTGTCAGGCGTCCGGGATCGTCACTTCGGCGGCCAGATGCGTAAAACTGGCCGACGGTCGCCCCATTCTCAGCTTTGGAGCGAGGCGAATGCATCCGGCTCTTGCCCCGATGGTGGAGAGGAATGCCTACATCGCTGGATGCTCCGGAGTATCGGCCGTAAAGAGCGCGGAGGTTCTCGGTATAGAACCTACAGGGACAATCCCCCATGCCCTGATCATACTCATGGGTGATTCAGTAGCTGCCACCATGGCCTTCGACGAGATCATAGATCCCTCAGTTCCGAGAGTGGCTCTCGTAGATACATTCGGTGACGAGAAATTCGAATCCCTGGCAGTAGCGGAAGCCATGGGTGACAAGCTCGCCGCAGTACGGCTGGATACTACTTCCTCCAGGAGGGGAAATTTTCTCAGGATCCTGCAGGAAGTTCGCTGGGAGCTGGACCTGAGGGGCTGGAAGGGTGTGAAACTGATAGCCAGCGGGGGGATAAACGAGAAGAGTATTGTGAATCTCAATCAGGTAGTGAACGGTTACGGTATTGGAACGGCTATCTCGGGTGGGCCCACCGTAGATTTTTCAATGGATATAATCGAGATCGAAGGAAAGCCCATCGCCAAACGCGGAAAGATGTCCGGCAGCAAGGAACTTTTCAGATGCCGTGAATGTCTGACAGATCATGTCTTGCCCCGCGGCTCTGATCCACCAGTATGTGATTCATGTGGTAAGAAGACAGCACCCCTTCTTGTTACTTATATGGAAAAGGGTAAGTTGACAGTTCCTTACCCGGACGCGGAAAAAATACGTAGTGAAGTAATAAATCATCTGAAAGGACTCGATGTCGAGCCCTCGTGAACCCGGCGGACACAGCAGCACCCCTCCCTTACCGACCAGGATCTTTGAGGGCGGCCGGCGAGGCCTGGTCACAGGCTTATCCACGGCATGGTTCCTGGTAAAGGTAATGGTGCCGACCATACTCCTGGTGAACCTGGCCAAAGCCACCGGTATACTCGCTCTTCTGGCAGAAAGCGCGGCCCCCTTTATGAAGGTTTTCAGCCTTCCCGGTGAAGCGTCACTGGTGCTTCTGACCGGGGCCCTGGTCAATATTTACGCTGCCATCGCAGTTGCGGTAAACATCTCACTAACGGCAAAATCCATGACGGTTATGGCAATTATGATATTGATAGCTCACAATCTCGTCGTAGAAACCGCTGTACAGAGAAAGGCGGGAACTCCCGCAGCTGTGATGTTGATCTCCCGCATTTCCGCTTCGGGCCTTGCCGGGCTGATCTTTGCGCGGATAATACCGGACAGCGGTCCACCGCTGGTACATTCCATCACCACGGACCCCGGAAAGGGATGGACGACAGTCGTTGCCGGAAACGCTGTGTCAATGATAAAGATAGCGCTTATAGTGATCTCACTCATGATCGCGGTCGAGATCATGAGGGAATTCGGTCTGATGAACCGTTTCATGGATCTTCTTCATCCTCCCATGAAAATGCTGGGCATGAACCGCAAAACATCCTTTGTTGCCGCTGTCGGGCTGATCCTGGGCCTGGCCTATGGGGCAGGCCTGATAATCGATGAGGCAAAGGCAAAAACCTTCTCAGGAGATGAGATCCTGGCCACAAACCTGTTTCTCGGGACAAATCATGCCCTGATAGAGGACTCTCTGATATTTGCCGCTGTGGGCGCAAACCTGTTGTGGATAGTTTTAGGCCGCCTTGTATTTGGGTCGGTATTCATCAGGCTGGCAGTACCGGTTGCCAGGTGGTGGGTATATAGTAAAAAGCATGTTAAAACCTGAGATGGCTTGACACGAGGCCGGCCCTGGGGAAGAATTGATTATTAGAGGCATTAATCACCAAAGTTGATGACTTCGTAAAAAGTCATCAACGCGCCCATTAAGGGGCGCCCAAATCAATGACTTGCACAGTATTACAATCGCGCCCGTGCGTGGGCGCTTAATATATAGTTATGGATTCGTGAGGGAAGGGAAAACGACGCTTTTCCCTTCCCGAGGAGCAAAAAGCCGCTCACGGACTTTTTGCGACACTAACAAGTTAAAAGGAGGTAAGAGATGAAAAAGTATCGCTGTTCTGTCTGTGCTTATATCTATGATCCCGATGCAGGTGATCCTGATGAGGGAATCGACCCCGGGACATCCTTTGATGACCTTCCGGATGACTGGGTATGCCCCGACTGCGGTGCGGACAAGAGTTTCTTCGAGGAGGCCTGATCAATGTTGAAGTTGAAGATATCAAACGGGGTCCACTGGGTAGGAGTAATGGACCCCCATCTGCGTATATTCGATGTGATCATGCCTACGGAACACGGTACTACATATAATTCCTACCTTATACAGGGCAAGAAAAGCACCGCCCTGGTAGACACCGTGAAATCAAAATTTACAGAGACCTTCATGGATAAATTGAAGGGCCTGATCGACCCTGCCGAGCTGGATTATATCATATTAAACCATACCGAGCAGGACCATACTGGTGCCCTTGGAACGCTCCTGGATGCCGCGCCAAAGGCAAAATTGATTTCATCCAGGAACGCGGTTCCCCTGGTCAAAGGTATCCTCAACCGCGAGATTGACGTTCAGGCGGTGGGGGACGGGGATGAGCTTGATCTCGGAGGAAAAACGCTCAGGTTCATAGAGGCTCCGTTCCTGCACTGGCCGGATACCATGTTTACATATCTTGCTGAGGACAGGATCCTTTTCCCCTGTGATTTCCTGGGGTGCCACTTTGCCGATGACAGGATGTTCGATGACCTGGTGGACGATTTTTCTTACTACTTCAGGTTCTACTACGACCACATCATACGGCCGTACAAGGAGCACGCGCTCAAGGCCCTCGACAAGATCGAAGGCCTGCCCATCACTACCATAACGCCGAGCCACGGACCTATCCTGAGAACAGATGTGGGGAAATGGATGGAGAAATACAGGTCGTGGAGTTCCTTCCCAGGGAAGAACAAGGTTCCATGTATACTCATATTTGTTGCCAGCGCCTACGGAAACACCGCCCGGATGGCTGAAAGTATAGCCGACGGCATCCGCGATGGTGGCTGCGAGGCAAATATCTTCGACCTCGAAGGCGCCGATTCGTCTGTCTTTATTGATAGGATCGAAGC
>QIFJ01000084.1 GCA_003229755.1 Pseudomonadota bacterium | reverse complement strand
ATAATGGAGGCTTTCTGTTCCGAGATCAGGCCCTTTTCCACAGCCTTGCTTTTTATTTTCTCGATATCCATACCCCGGCCGTCGTCAGACAACTCAATGAAGACCATATCTCTTTCACGATAGGCTTTAAGGTGGATCTTGCCGTTCTTATCCTTCCCGGCGGCCTTTCTTCCCTGGTCGTCCTCCAGTCCATGATCCACTGAATTTCTCAGAATATGAATAAGCGGATCACCAAGCTGCTCCAGGATAGCCCGGTCCAGCTCGATCTCTGCTCCCTCGATCTCCAGGGAAGCGTTTTTGCCCCTTTCCTTGGAAAGATCGCGAACCACCCGGGGAAGTCTCTGGGCCACCGTTTCGAGGGGCATCATCCTGACCTTCATGATTTCGGTGTGTAAGCTGCCCACGAGCCGTTCAAGCTGAACGATAGTCTGTTCTATTGCCCGGGACCCTGAAGCATGGGTCAGGTCTTTTATTCTGCTCTTGGTCACGATAAGCTCTCCAACCAGATTGATAAAGTTGTCAAGGAGCGCTGTACTGACCCTGACCATCTGGGATGCAGCAGTTTTGGCCGTCGATGGTCTTGGTGGGGGTGGTTTGGCAATGGGGGTAGTCTCTAAAGATACTTCGGTCTCCGGTGCAGGAGCGGGGTCCGATGGGTCTTTTACTTCTTCTGTTGCCGCTGGTATATCCCCCTCTGCCCGGATCACCTCGGATCCCGGCACAGGCTCTTCCAGACCGCCGGGAGGACTTACAGAATATTCACCCATCTCCGCCAGGTTTGCCAGAGTCGCCTTTACGGAATCGATATCTGAGCCTTCCAGCAAAAGTGAGACATCACCGCTGCACTGTCCCGCCTTTATCTCATCCATGGAGGGTGTAATTTCCGGGATATCGCCCAGTTCCTCCAATCTCTTTACTGCAAGGTAAGCTCTTACGGATGGAACGGGGCTTTCAGTCGCCACCTTGAAGCTTACTCTCAACCGCTCCTCCCGGGTGGGCACTGAGACTTCAGGTTGCACAGGGACTTGAGGAGTCTCTTCCGGAACCGGAGCAGGGTCTTGTACCGGGGCAGGCTTTTGTTCGGCAACAGGCTCGGGAGGTTCGGGTTTCCCGGCACTTTCGATTATCCCCTTAAGACGCGCCATATAATCAGCATTGATCAGGTCATCGGCTGGATTGTCGCTCTCAATAGCATCCACCATATCCTCCAGCGTATCAATACCCTCAAGAAGGATATCCACTATCTCGGAGGAGATCGCCGACTGTCCCTTGCGAACATTGTCCATCAGGTCTTCAAGACGGTGGGAAAGCTGGGAAATAGGACCATATCCCATTGACGCAGACATTCCTTTGATGGAGTGGGCGTGCCGGAAGAGTTCGTTGATGCTTTCTCCGGATTCCGGGTCTTTCTCGAGAACCAGGACGCAGTTGTTTATACCCTGGAGGTGTTCTCTGGCCTCTGTGAGAAAGAGGGTTTTGTATTTGGACATATCCATAATGTTGTCTCAGGTCAGCTGTCGCTGTCCTTTCTTTCCTTAAGTATCCTGAGAACCACATCGAGAACTTTTTCCGGTTGAAACGGTTTGACGATGAAATCTTTTGCTCCTGAATCCAGCGCTTCCATCACAAGGCTGTCCTGACCAAGGGCGCTGCACATCACTACGTTGGCGTTATTATCGATCTTCATGATCTCTTTTAGAGCCTCGATACCTGTCATCTCAGGCATGACTATATCCATGGTAACGATGTCGGGATCGTGTTCCCTGAATTTCTCGACTGCCTCGATACCATTTTCCGCTTCAGCGACAACTTTGAATTCTTGATCATCAAATTTCTTTCCTTCGAAGATATCACCGATCATATTCCGCATGAACATCGCGTCGTCTACGATCAAGACCTTGATTGCCATTAGTCCTCCCCTTTCGAAAACGCCCCATCAATCCAGAGTTGCAGCTTCCTGGGATTGATCAGCGAAACGAGTCCCTTATCTGTTCTGAAGACACCTTCAACAAAGGTTGTCTCACCGGAGGTATCAAAAGAGGAATCGAAGCCGGAGGCTACTTCCTCCAGAACTGAGTATCTTGCGAATCCTGAAGTGGAATCAACCTGAATGGCGATACCTCCCATCTCCGGAATCAGAATTATCGTCAGGTCGCTTTCCACTGAATCCGCTATTCCCAGGACAATGGCGAGATTGATAACGGATGCCAGGTTACCGTGCACGTTAATAATACCGACCAGGAAGTCCGGAGCCGTTGGCAGGTGAGTAATATCTTCGAATTTATATATCTCATCGATATCCTCCAGCGGGATGGCAAAAACTTCCCTGCCGATTGTGAACAGAATTGAATTGTGACCTGGTTCCGGTTGTTCCTCGGAGTCTAACCCATTTACCTGCGCCTCCAGACCAGCTTCTCGTTCCTGGTTTTCCGGAGGTATATTCTGCTCAGCCATGGACCTACACCTTGAACTCTTCGGAGAGCATCCGCAGCTTTTCGGAAAGTTCGGACAGGTCCTGAGCCGAGCTTGCAAGCTCTTCCATTGAAGCTATCTGCTCTTCCGTAGCGGCTGAAACCTGTTCTGTTGACGCAGCATTGTCCTCTGCCACTTTTGAGATCTCATCGATTCCCTTTATGAATTCCTTTGAGGCTTCGCTCTGGGATTCTGTGAGCTGGGAGATCTCCTGGGACCTGGCTGTGGATTCGAGTACCGCTTTAACTATATCCTCAAGGGCTCCGCCCATGGTCTGAATTATCTCCTTACCCTCATCCAGTATTGCGCCAACATCCTTCATTGAAACCAGAACCTGTTCACTGTCATTCTGGATCCGTCCTACGATACCTGTGATCTTGTCAGCAAACTGGCCCGTATTTTCGGCCAGTTTACGGATCTCTTCAGCAACAACAGCAAAACCTCTTCCATACTCACCGGCTCTTGCAGCTTCTATAGTGGCGTTCAGGGCCAGCAATGTGGTCTGCTGAGCCACACCTGTTATGATGTCCACGATCTCTCCGATCTCTTTACTTCGCTCACCGAATCCCATTACCGACTCACTTGCCGTCGAAACGGAATCAAATACCTGTCTTATCTTGTTTGTAGCCGTCTCGGTATGTTTGCTCCCAGCTTGTGCAGTATATCCGGCCTCCGTTGATACCTTCGAAGCATCTTTTGACTTACCTGCCACAGACTCAAGGCCTGTCGCCATATTGTGAGTAGTGCTGGACATTTTCTCTACCTGGCTGGCCTGGATTTCGGCTCCCTTACTGATGCCGTCAATAGCGGCGGCTATTTCTTCTGTTGAAGCGTTCATCTCCTGCGCTGTTGCCGAGAAGGTTTGGGCGGCTTCATGGATCTCCACCGAAGAGCCCTTCAGATTCTTCACAAGAAGAGTAAGACGCTGAACCATTACACGAAATGACTCCCTTAGATCGGAGAATTCGTCCTCGAATGTAGAAGCTTTGTGACCGAGATCCAGGGTCAGGTTCCCCTCACTGATCTTCAAAGCGACATCCCTCATCTCCCGGATATCCCTCGTGATCCTGGCAGCGACCAAACTACCCAGGGACAGACCCACTGCAATCGCAGCTGAAACCGCGCCAAACTCTCCCCATGCACCCTCAACTCCGATCATGTCAAAAATATATGGGACAAACACTACAACAGCTACAACGACCAGAAAGCTGAGGATCAACTTGAACCGTATTTCCATTCTCATGACAGGGAGCTCCTTTCCCT
>QIFJ01000063.1 GCA_003229755.1 Pseudomonadota bacterium | reverse complement strand
TTCCAGGTTTTCTTCGAAAACTTCAGTATCAGTGTCTTTTCCATTTCCAGCCTCCTGTATGTTTAAAACTTGTAATCGATCCAAGATCCAAAGTCCAAAATTCAAGATCACGTTGGTCATTGGACCTTGGTCATTGGTCGCGTTTAACTGTCTATACTCGCCAACTCGATCTCACCCGCTGCGCCGATGGCATTGCCTATGACAACTACAGCCCCGCTGATGCCTTCTATCGCAAGGAACTTGTCCAGGGATGGCTCTATATCATCGCTGGTTTTCACGATGTTGCCCAGCGCGGTGGCGGCGGCATCGGCAAGAGCGCCTGACGGGGAGGTTACGATAGCCGCATCCGCATTGCCGAAGCTCAACGATGGGCCAACAGTTCCCGAGGACGTGCACACGGCAATTCCGTCCGCTGGATCCACCTTTATCCCGACTCCTCCGCTGAGGGGTGATGAACCCGCCCAGATACCCACTATCCGGATACCGTCTCCAATGAGGTACAGGTCGCCGCCGTTTTCCACGATGACACTATTCGAATACCGGGTGAGATCTTTCACTACAGATTCGGCTATGACTCCCGCCACTGCCGCCATGGGACCCGTGTCCGCCTTGATGCCGGCATCCAGCATGCTGAGCACGACACCATCAGCATCCACTCCGGCCTCCATCGGTACAAGAGATGTGGCAAATTCCGGATGTCTTGCTATGTAACTTTCCAGGATTCCCCGGTGCAGTTTAACTGACTCGCAGGCTTCGGCTACCAGGTCCCTTTCTGCCGCGATCCAGAGGTCGGTCTGCTGTACGACAACCCGGAATGAGGTCAGCCCCTCTGGAGGGGCGACCTCGTTCCGGTAGGTTCGTTCCTGAAAACCGGTTCCGATCATTTTGAACCCGGCAGCGGGATCTGGGGAACTCCCAGTGTGAAACCGTCGTCAGTTATCCACTGCTTGAGCTCTTCGGCGATCTCCCGGGCCACAGAGTAGCTGGAGAGAGGGAATGCTGGAACATCCTTTCCGTTGAACTTGAAGCTTCCGCTCCTTAGCTGCTCGTAGTTGACCTCTCCGAGGACCTTGCCTGTGCTCTGGGGGTAATCAACAGCATAGTCGACGATCTTGGTGTAGATATCGCGATCCCTGATGGCGGTGAAGCGGGCCATCTCCTCGTCGAGGATGGGAATAGGAATACCCATACCCACAAACAAACTAAGCCCGTATCCGAGCATGCTGGCGCCTCTCAGGTACTTTTTCTTCATTAGCTTCAGATCCCCCATAACCGCGATAGTACCGGCTGGAGCCGTTGTCACTCCGTTGTCACTCCGCTCCGCAGCGGGATTGTGCTGTGTTCCATGCCAGATGACCGCTCCCAGGCCGCCGCCCAGGAAGATCTTCGTACCGACCCCGATAGTTCGGTAATAAGGGTCGTTCAGAAGGGGGGAAAGCTGGCCGGCGCTGCAGTAATTGCCATTGCCTATATCGGGCTTAAGAACCCCCAGGTAGGTGTAGATCGTCTTGTCACCGGTATTTACAGCGCAGTTATAGTTCTGGTAACAGTTCCTGGGATTCATCAGTACAGCGTAGGGAATATCGACCAGCGTCACATCCTTTTCGTAACTCCTGCACGGGTAGCAGTCCGTACCATAGCCCTCGGCCCTGAGGCTGACCTCCTCACCTGAAACGAGATCCTCGATTACGTGACCACCCCCGTAGGGGAATCCCCCTGGATGGACTTTGTTTAACGGATCGTCCAGTCTGGGCTCCGTTGCTCCAATGTAAATATCCACGGCAGCGAAACCGGCATACGCGGGAACATCATTGAGCCACACCTGTGCTGCCTTGATCTTCGGAGTGGAGTGGCCGAAGTTGAACATGGCGCCCGAGGAGCACATCATCCCGTAGGTCCCTGTTGTGACCACGTCCACCTCCTGGGCGGCCGCTTTTGCTCCCTTCTCATCAACGATATCGGACATCTCCTCGGCGGTGACAACCACCGCCTTACCCGCCCTTATTTTCTCGTTGATTTCCTCGAAGCTTTTTCTTACCTCGGCCATTTTTCTTCTCCTGTGCCAGGGTTAATAAAAAAGCCCCCTCCAAAATCAGGAGGGGGCTATATCGGTGCCCGACTCCTTATCTTTCAAGAGATTCTTGCGGGAATTAGCACCGGGCGTCACGTAGTTTGTGTGACCGGTTGCTGTGGCATCAAAGGGCCCGTCCCTCCGCCACTCTCGATAAGGAATTTTCGATTATACATTCCCAAGGCTTCAAGTCAAGTTTTTTGTAGAGCATATTGCCCGGTTTTTGGCGGACAACTTTTAAGCAGATCACCACGGAACAACCACAGTGGACTTTTTACGACTCTATCAATGGTTAATTATGGCCTGTTTTAACACTTCAAAACTCGCACAGCCTGATTTATGATAGCGTAACCAGATCAGGATTGATTCATTAACTTTAGGAGAGAGGAAATGGCCGAGAGCAAGGAACTACCAATAGCGCGCTGTCCGGAAAATGAGGTGGAGGCCTGGGAATTCCCCTTCTTTATAAAAAAAGGGGTGGGTATGGAACCGGACTTCCTCCTCCTGGAGATCCACCTCTACCACATGACCTCAGAGGAAAAGGCCGTGATGGGCGAGGTTGTTGAAGTTAAATTCGCAGAACAGTTAGAAAAGCTGGGATATACTGTAGATGCCAGAGGAATATTCGTGATCGGCGAAGAGAATGTGCTCTGGTTGTCGAATCCGGAAAACTAAAAGGAGAGACCATGCTCTCAGCAAACAGGACAAAGGAACACTACCAGTTGACAAAAGAGGATGAACTGCTCCTGAAAGGTCTTCAACCGTTAATGAAGCAGCACAGGGACGGGTTTTCAGACGATTTCTACGAGTTCGTCATGTCCTACGAGGAGACTGCCGACTTTTTCGCGGATAAGGAAAGATATGACCGGCACAAGTTGGCCATCGCCGGATGGTTCACGAGGCTGTTTTCAGGGACATACGATGAAGCCTACTTTCGATACCTGAGACACGTGGGCAAGATCCACGTCAATATCAACCTGGACGGCCACTACGTAAATACCGCCATGGCGCGGGTAAGGCAGTTCATAACAGAGATCATACAATCACAAGTACCAGAGGAAGAGAGAGGAAAAATCTCCATCGCCGTCGGTAAGCTCCTGGACATGAACCTCGACGTCCTGACAAGCTCCTACCGGCAGGCAGAGCTTAAGAAATATTTCCTTTCCTTCAGGTTCGAGAGCAGGCTCATAAACTGGATGGAAAGGTTCACACATGGACTCAGCCTGATACTGGCCTTCGCCCTCGCGATCGTGTCCCTAGCGGTCGTTGGATTGTTCATTAATGATATAGTCGGGATCTTCGGCGGTTCGAAGATCGAGAACGGGGTGATAGCGGCTCTTGGTTCGCTTCTCATAATATGGATGATGATCGAGCTTTTGGAAACCGAGATCTCACACCTTAAAGGCCGCAAGATCCCGATAAAAATTTTCGTGGGGGTTGTCCTGGTCGCCTTCATCAGGAAGGTCCTGATTGGGACTTTTCAACATGAGCAGCTGCTTGAGTACTCAAGCAAGGTTGGCACGCTGTTCATACTGGGCATCGTCTACTGGCTCATAACACGTGCGGACAGAGGATGTTGCGGATGTAACTGGTGTTGTCCTCGTGGGAGGAAAAAGCAGCCGCATGGGCCGAGACAAGGTTCTCCTGCCTGTGGACGGCAGGCCCCTCATATTAAATATTCTTCAGAAGATCGCTCCCCTCTTTGCCGCAACTTTAGCTGTAGGACATCATCGTCCAGAGTTCGATGAACTCGAAATAGTCTCCCATCCCGACGCTGTTCCCGACCGCGGTGTACTGGGAGGTATCTATACGGGCCTTTCACTGACACGGACTCCTTTCATCTTCGCTATTGCTTCCGATATGCCTTTCCTCGACGTTGATCTCATAATGCGTATTGCCGGAATGCGCCACGCGGCGGATGCAGTCGTACCGAAGGGACCTGAAGGATATGAGCCCCTCTTTGCCGCGTATTCGGTGTCATGCCTCGACCCGTTCCGGGAAAACCTGGAAAAGGGCACACTGCGCATACTGGCAGCCCTGGAGGGATTGAAAGTCCTCAACCCAGAAATTCCCCCCGCCCCCGAGGGTGAACCGGACCCCCTCCACAACCTGAATTTTCCCCGGGATCTCAGGATCCTGGAGGAGTGATATGGCAGCCAGGAATTCTATTCTCCACCATTTTGTGTATAATTAGATTGCTGCTTCCTTGACTTTTAGTGTATTTCTAGATAGACCATATTTATGTGAGAATAATCCGAATAATTGAAAATCGGGATCACAAGGAGAAAGCCAATGAAACGAGTATACAAGAGTATCGATGAGTTGATCGGCAACACACCACTGCTAAGGATCAACGGTCCGAGCGATGAGACCGGTACTGAAATTCTGGCCAAGCTCGAGTCCTTCAACCCCTATTCCAACGTTAAGGACAGGATCGGGCTGTCCATGATTGATGCTGCCGAAAGCGATGGTTTGCTGGGACCGGATACCGTCATCGTGGAGCCTACCTCCGGCAACACGGGGATCGCCCTCGCCTTTGTAGCGGCGAGCAGGGGTTACAAGCTGATCCTTACAATGCCGGATACGATGAGCGTGGAGCGCAGAGTTCTACTTGCCGCGCTGGGAGCGGAACTCATACTCACTCCAGGCTCCGAGGGCATGAAGGGTGCCATTGCCAAGGCTTACGAGATAGTCGAAGAGAGCGAAAACACTTTTATGCCACAGCAGTTTGAGAACCCCGCCAACCCGGAGATTCACCGGACGACCACTGCTGTCGAGATCTGGAATGATACCGACGGCGAGGTGGATATCGTTGTCGGAGGAGTCGGTACGGGTGGTACACTCACAGGCGTGGGAGAGGTGATCAAGGAGAAAAAACCCGAATTCAAGATTATCGCCGTCGAGCCCGAGGACAGCGCCGTCCTTTCCGGCAAGCCTCCGGGACCGCACAAGATCCAGGGAATAGGCGCGGGTTTTATCCCTGCAGTTCTGAACATGGATGTCGTCGACGAGATAATTACAG
>QIFJ01000258.1 GCA_003229755.1 Pseudomonadota bacterium | reverse complement strand
CAAGATCTGCAAGTGTCTGTTCCGATATAGCGTTCTCCAGCATCGCTGTTTCAGAGGATTCACGGTCCCTTGCCACCCCCAGGAAATATGTTTCTATGCCCCTGGCTTTTCTGCTGCGGCTCGCGTTTGTGTGGATCGATACGAAAAGATCCGCCTGGTTCTTGTTTGCAAAAGCTGTCCTCTCATCCAGCCCTACAAATTTGTCTGTGGTCCTCGTCATCAGAACCTCGTAACCATTCTTCTCCAGGAGAGGTTTAATTTTTTTCGACAGCGCAAGGGTTATATCTTTTTCCTTTGACCCTCTTCTCCCCACGGCGCCTGGGTCCTTCCCCCCGTGTCCAGGGTCCAGGACTATCCGCCGGACCCCTAATCCCAGCTGTTTCGCAAGCGGAATCGGTGTTCCCGTTTCTGCCCTGGGAGAAACGATCCCACTAGATGTCCCGGCGGCTTTCTTGCCCATCACGTCCACAACGACTCTTGCGGGGTTTTCCATGGTGAACACCCTGTGGTCGGTCATATTGTCAATATCCAGGACCACTCGAACGGTGTCTTTATCGTATTGGCCTACCCTCGCCTGCAGCAGGAGGCCATCCCGGATCGGTATAGGATCGGTAAGGCTGACTGGAACGGTTGCCCGTTTCAGGTCAAGGTAGAGCCTGGGAGGTTTACCCGTAGCAGGGTCTTTCTTCAGCCTGTGCTTTGTGAAACTGACCTTCCCTGTTGCATACACTACTACCCTTGAATATTCGGGATTTGACCATTGTCTGATCCTGGTGATCGTAACCTTCTTCGAACCGGAACTTGCGGGGGATTTTCTCCTTGTGGGCGCATATCTGGCAAGCTGCTTGAGCTTTTTCTTCGCCTGACCGGTCATATCCCCTTTTGGGTATGATCTGACTATGGAATCGTATGTCTTATAAGCGCTCTTTTTGTCACCCTTCTCCTCCTGGATCTCGGCAGCCATCAGGAGAGCATCATCCGAAAGCTTGCTTTTCGGGTATCTTTCGGCAAGCCGACGAAAGGTATCAAGACCGCTTTCCAGGTCCTTTCTCATCCAGGATTTCCTGTAGAGTTTCCTGTAAAGCACACCGATATTAAAAAGTGAATCGGGTGCCTTTGGGCACCCCGGATACTTATCCACGATCTGTCGAAACTCACCTATGACCCTGTCCCAGCTATCATGAAATCGCTGCTTACGTTCGCTTTTGAGCAGAGCGTAATAGTCTCTTCTGGCTGCATCATACAGCCTCTCGCAGTAGGATTTGGACCTGGCCTCGCTTGCAGTTCCCAACAGGAAAAGAGCGATCAATGCCATACAGGCAAGTACTGTTCCGTTAGTCCTCATTTCCGCCATATCTTTTCTTCAGGTCAGCGAGGTAATTAAGGGCTTCAATGGGCGCCATGCCGTCGAGGTCAACAGATGATATCTCCTTTAACAGCTTTCTGCCCGCGGAAGAAAAAAGATCCATTTGCGGCTCTGGCAGGAGTGGATCATTCGCCGGGAAAAGATCCTCTTCATGACCGGCGACTATGACAGGCCTGCCTTCCCTGTCAAGAGCCATATCCTCCAGGTTCTGAAGGATCGTCTTCGCTCTTGCGATGACCTCTTCAGGAAGTCCGGCAAGCCTGGCGACCTGGATGCCGTAGCTCTTGTCGGATGGTCCTTCTTTCACACTTCTCAGGAATACCAGCTTGTCGCCCCACTCCTTTATCGCCACATTGTAGTTACGTACACCCTCAACAGTCAGGGCAAGCTCTGTCAGTTCATGATAATGGGTGGCGAACATAGTTCTACACCCCCGCCTCGTACCATCAAGCAGATACTCAGCCATGGCCCAGGCGATACTGATCCCGTCGAAGGTACTGGTCCCGCGCCCTATCTCATCCAGTATTATCAAGCTGTCCGGTGTCGCGTTGTTCAGGATGGCAGCCGTTTCAACCATCTCCACCATAAAAGTGGAAAGCCCCTTCGTCAGGACGTCCGACGCGCCTATTCTTGTAAATATCCTGTCCACGGGGCTTATGATCGCCTCGGCAGCTGGAACAAAGGAGCCTGCCTGAGCCATGATAACGATCAGCGCGACCTGTCTCATATAGGTGGACTTACCGGCCATATTAGGCCCGGTTATGATAAGGAGACGACTGTCTGAGGAGTCAAGATACGAATCGTTGGGTACAAAACTTTCTTCCAGGTTTATCCGTTCCAGTACAGGGTGCCTCCCCGCGGATATGGCCAGTCTCCTCTCCGGATCATTTTCCAGTACGACTGGTCGTTTGTAACCCATGGTATGGGCAAGCTCAGCGAGGGCGGAAAAAAGGTCCGATTCGGCAATAGCGGCAGCTGTCTCCTGCAGTTCTCCGATGAACATCATTATCTGGTCGCATATTCCGTCGAATAGCTCTTTTTCCCTCCGCAGCATCCTCTCCTGAGCGCTGAGAATGCTATCTTCCATCTCTTTGAGTTCCTGCGTTATAAACCTCTCAGCATTTACAAGGGTCTGCTTCCTGACGTAATGTTCCGGCACCAATTCCCTATGGGTGTTCGTTACCTCGAGGTAGTAGCCAAACACCCTGTTGTACCCCACCTTCAGGGAAGGGATCCTGGTCTGATCCCGTTCCTTTGCCTCCAGAGAACTTATAAACGATTTCCCGTCGGCAGAGAGTGTTACCTGTTCATCGAGTTCGCTATCGTAACCCTCCCTGATGACACCCCCGTCCTTGATAACATTGGGAGGATCGTCGACGATCGCCCTGATAAGGAGCGCTCTGAGCTGCTCAAGGTCGTGCAGCCGTTGGTGGATATCCTTGCCCAGGTCCGAATCAAGTTCCGACAGAAGGGTACTCAAAGCCGGTATCTGTTTCAAGGTGTCTCTCAGCGCTCCGAGATCCCTGGGAGACGCGGTCTGGGAGCTTACCCTGGAAAGTATCCTGTGGACATCGGACATTTTTTTCATGATCTTGCGTACGTTTCCCCTGAGAACAATATCCGAGACCATCTCAGCCACCAGGTCCAACCGGGCTTCAATTCGTTCAACGGCCTTGAGCGGCCGTACCAGGATCTCCCGGAGCTTCCTGGCGCCCTGGGGGGTTACCGTAACGTTCATAAGATGAAAAAGGCTGCCATCCTTTTCGCCGCCGGGCAGGGGTCCGGTTATTTCGAGGTTTGTAAGCGTAGTTTCGTCGAGAATGAGATCCTGGGCGGGAAAAAGAGGAACCGGGACTCTTATATGCTTCAGGCCGGATTGATGCACCTGCTCCAGATAGAAGAGGGCCGCGCCTGCCGCACCCACTGCAAGGGGCATTGACTCTATACCGAATCCCGCAAGAGTCTGGACCCCGAAGAAATTACGTAACGCTTCATCTCCAAGATCAGGCTTGAATATATGGCCCCTTCCCTGGAAGATGCCGGCATTTTCCGGCAGGAGAATTTCCCTTGGTGAGAACTGTGCCAGAACGGTTTCAAGTTCCCCCGGGGCGTCGCCGTCGATCAGCTGCAGAACCCTGAATTCACCGGTGGATACATCCACCAGGGCGAGCCCGGCCTCTCCATCGGACACAACAATTGCTGCCAGGTAGGATGGTTCTGTTGCGTCGAGGAGGGTCTCCTCCACGGCCGTACCGGGTGTTACGACTCTGGTCACCTCCCGTTTTACGAGTCCTCTGGCCTTCTTCGGGTCTTCAACCTGCTCGCATATGGCAACTTTATGCCCGGCCTGGACGAGTTTGTTCAGATATCCTTGTGCAGCGTGATAGGGGATACCACACATGGGGATGGAGTCTTCCTTCCCTTTGTCCCTGCTGGTCAGGGCGATCTTGAGCAAATCGGCTGCACAAACGGCGTCCTCCATGAACATCTCGTAGAAATCCCCCATGCGGAAGAAGAGAATTGCATCGGGATGCTGGCCCTTGATGGACAGGTACTGCTTCATCATGGGGGTGGATGTACCACCTTTTGACCGTGCATTTTTCACTTTCTGATCATCCTCACTTCATAGGACGTCAGTCCTCTGAGATTTTCCGACAAAAGCATTCCCTCCACTGGATCAGCAAAAGGACCATAACGAAAATAGATCCTGCCCCCCTCTTTTATCCTGCTTCCCGGGACCTGAGCCGCAGCTTCCCTGATCCGGGCAGGAAGTTTATATTTCGGGGGTATAGGACCAAGAAGAACGTATAACTGCTCCTCACCGGGAATCTTCCCCTCAAATCCCTGCAGAGCCAGTGAGGCAAAGAAATCTTCCTCTCTGCCGATCCAGGCAGTCAAAATCGGTATCCCGGGTAAAGCAGCCTTCACTCTGGCAAGGGCACTGTCATGCTTGTCCATTGCTATCTCACTGAGGGCGATCTTCAGCTCAACTATGCCCTCTGGCGCCCCTGCATGCTTTGCTTCCCTGTACCTTCTCGTGGCCTCCGGATAGTAGCCGCCGCTGTAGAGAGCATCCCCGATTCCAAGTATCCCCTTCCATTTGACGTTATCGGGAAGCTTTTCCTCAGCTCTTTCAAAAAATTCCTTGCTCTGGCGGAAATCGCCCGTGAGCAGAGATATTCTGCCCAGCAGGTAAAGAGCCCTCACAGATCCCGGTCCGCCATCTTCTAGTGCCCTGCTCAAGTATTCCTCAGCCTCCGCCAGATCTCCTGACATATAGAACGCTTCTCCAAGATACACGTTCGAGGAGCTGGTGAATGCCGACTGAGCAAGGGACAGGATAATGACGATCGGGATAAACCGCAGCAGCCTTTTCATGGCCCTTGATCTTCGGCCCGGCTTGCCTACGGCAGGGTTATCCAACTCTACTCATCCCCCTCCGGATCCGAATCCTCCCAGTCTGTAGCAGGGGAAATCAGCTGGGTCGAAAGACTTTCTCTATCCTTCTCTTCAGGAGTCAGGGAGCTTCCTTTCTCCCTGTCTTCACTTTTCTCCCTATACTGTGTCGCTTCGCTCTTTAAGCGCTTTACTTCCCTTTTCGTCTGCAACAGTGTGAACTTCCCCCGGACAGTTCCAGTGAACCCCACAAGGATCGCCAGGAGATATCCTATGGCAAAAGCGATGATCATGAATAGCGAAAGGGGCAGCGCGGCTGTATTGTAGCCGAAATATTTCAGGATCACACTCTGTGAATTCTGCTGTATAAACCCGGCAAGAACGAGGGCCAGAATGAAAATTAATAGTGCTCGCAGGTATTTCATCATCTTGACTCACCCCTTTTGACCGCCGAACTCCCGGAATATGGGTAAAAGCTTATTATATGTCTCCACAATAGCCTCTGGAATCACCCTGGTTCCGGAAATGACCGGCATGTAGTTGGTATCTCCCTGCCAACGCGGGACGATATGCCAGTGAAAATGGTCCACGACTCCTGCGCCGCCGGAATGCCCCAGGTTCAGGCCCGCATTGAATCCTTCCGGCGACATGCACTTTTGAAGGGCTTTTAAGCTGAACCTGAAGACCTCCATCAGCTCTATGAACTCCTCAGCCGCCAGATCTTCAAAATCCGCGGTGTGCCTGCGGGGCGCCACCATAATGTGTCCGTTGTTGTAGGGATATTTATTCATCAGGACTATTGCTGTTTCCGTTTTCAGGAGCATGTGATTCCCGGAAGATGCCTCCTGGTCAAGAAGCCGGCAGAATATACACTCCCCGTCCTTCTCGCTGAGGATATACTCCATTCTCCACGGTGCCCAGATAACTTTCAAACCGGCATCTTCCCCTTCATCATAAAACCGTGAGTAGTGGTAACGGTTCAATCGGGTGATTATAACATCTTTTGGATAACGTTCAAGGTTCAACGGAAAATTGGAAAATGGATATTGGAAAATGGATTTAGGACATTAAAACATTGGAACATTGAAAGACGATAAGAGCGTAACGCAGAGAGCCGCAGGGCGCCCATTCGGGCGAATCGCTGGGGGCCGCAGATAAGAACTTGGGATTGGGCTAAAGTAAAACGTTCAATAAACTACTGGCAACTCTTCATCTCCTCTATGTCAGTTGTTTACCAGGAGAAGCTTTATCGTTTGTTGGTTTCCCCCGCGGTCCCCTGCGGTAAGGGCTGACTAGCCCTCACTGCGTAACTCTGCGTTAAGGCTCTTCTCGAAAAGGTCATATCGCTGAGGATTGGCAACGAGGGAGAACAAAGTAGATGACCTGTTTTTACCGCCGCATAAACCCCAAAAGATTAATCCCAGTTAGCAGTGTTGAACTCTTCCGACCCATCCCAACACCCCTTCGAGCAAAACTGCACAGGATCTACAGAATCTTCATAAGCGGCGAGGCTCGTCTCGTATGGCTCGCCCTCGATCTTGTGACCGCACTCAATACAGTAAAGCCATCCAGGGGAATTTGCCACAAGAGGCGTGTATTTCTTATCTTTCTTACTCATCTCACTACCCGCCGATACCTTAATTCATTACATTAAGTATCTTGCATAACTCGATTTATTATATCGATATAATCGCTTTTTGTGCATGGCATCATTATGTTTATTATACAGAATTTTCATAAAAAAGGGTTCATCTCCTGATTAGCTTAATTATATCAAGCCGGGGTTTTTGTGAATCACGAAGCGAAGCTAAAAGGGGGTTGCGCAGCCGAGTGATTACACCAGAAACCCGGCTTCTTATGAATACTATATACCAAAATCCTACCAACTAATTTGAAGATGATCCCTGATTTCTAATGCTCTAATGTCTAATGCTCTACCCCTTACGTTCTCTTCGTGGCCTCAGGTGCATCCGGCCAGTTATCTGTATTATAGAGGTTTTCAGCTCCTTCCCAACACTCCTTCGAGCAGAAATTGACCTGGTCAAAACAACAGCACCACCCGGAGAAACTTGTCTCATATGGTTCCCCTTCGATCTTGTGCCCGCACGCCTCGCACCATAGATCCACTGTTCCGGTGTTTCCCAGTGTTGAATCCTTGAAGTTTCTGCTCATTGATATTCCTCCTGTTGAACTATGTTGAGAGTTGAAAGTTATAAGTTGAATGTTGAAAGTTCTATCAAACCAAAAGCATTTCCATCCGAAGGCCTGGCGGCAACCTTATGGTTGTGGTTCGTTCCAGGTTCCAAGTTCCATGTAAAACGAGGCGAGGGAGAATGGGCGGCTAAATACTGGTTGAAAGTTGAATGTTTAAAGTTGAAAGTTAAACCAAATTAAAAGACGAAGGCCTAGGCCAGAGGCGGCAACCTGATGGCTGCGGTTCCAAGTTCCAGGTTCCAAGTTCCATGTAAAACGAGGCGAGGGAGAATGGGTAAGATGCAAGGCCGCAGAGAGGAGGAAACCGGAGACGTATATGGACATACGTCGAGGATTTCCGACGACTGAGAACACAGCAGATTGCCCATTATCACCGCCGCATAAACCCCAAAAAATTAATCCCAGTTTTCAGTGTTGAATTCTTCGGACCCCTCCCAACACTCACTGGAACAAAAATACACCGGATTAACCGAAGCACACAACCCATCCATACTGGTCTGGTGCGGCTTCCCCTCGATCTTTTTGCCGCACTCCACGCAGTACAGGTCAACTGTACCTGTCGTATCCAATCTGGATCCCTTGAACTGGCTCATATCACTCCTCCATATCCAGGTTCATCTCCCAATTAGCTGGTAGGATTCTGGTATATATTATTCATTGACCTCACCAACTAATCTGGTGATGATTCCATATCCAGTTCACTATCGTCGGCAGGCTCTATATTTTTGTCAACAGCTCTTAACTCATACAGGGTTTTCTTGGCTATTCCTCCCGTTGGTATAGCTATCAGCAGGCCCACAATACCCCCCACCTCACCGCCAACCAGTACCGCTATCAGCGTTTCCAGGGGGTTTAAACCCACTTTGTTGCCCACCAGCTTTGGGGTCAGGATGTATCCTTCGATCACCTGGGACACACCGAACGTCGCAGCAACACCAACGACCATGCCCCAACCGGAAAAATCCACAACAACTATTATTGCTGATACGAGTATCCCCACGAAAAAACCTACATATGGGATGACACTCAATATCCCGGCAGCCACACCTATGATAACGCCAAAACGCAATCCCGTAATGAGCAGCCCGGTAGAGTAAAGAGCCGCCAGGGCAAGGGCTACTATCATCTGGCCGCGGATGAACCCCCCCAGTACACCATCAATCATTCTCACATAATCGGATACCCTGTCCTGGAGCGATTCCGGAACGAAGCTGAAAAAGCTCTCACGGATCCGTTCAAGATCCCTCAGAATATAGAAGAAAAAGACCGGCACTATTATAAAGTTCACTATTGCCAGAATGATACCTAATATACCCGATGTTGCCCTGAACAGTCCCATCGCTATAGGACTGACGTAGTTTAGCCCTTCGGTAAGCAGCTTCTCCTTTGCCTGTGCTGCAAGCTGTGGGAGGGTGATCGTGAATTCCTTCGGGAGAACACTCCAGGCCTCCAATTTATCAAGGGCTTTCTGAACCAGTTCGGGAGCGGCCTCGACAAAGTCCACCGCCTGGTCCCAGAGGTAGGGAATTATAAGTGAGATCAGGATTATCAATATAGTGATAGCGACTGTCAGTATCGCGATAATGGAAAGGCTTCGGGATACTTTTCTGCGCTCCAGCCAGTCCACAGCCGGATCCAGGAGGTAGGCGAGTCCGAAGGACAGGGCAAGTACCTTGAAGGCAGAAGGGGCCAGAACCCCAAGGGCAACGACCGCTGAACCGCATGCACCCAGGAATATGTAGAAATTTCTGTTACTTACCTTTACGTGTTGCAATGGTTCTCCTGATTATATGGTGGGGTCAGGGAGAAGGTACAGGGTATGTATAGCAAGTTTCAAGTTAAAAGTTGAAAGTTGGTTTCAGAGCATTGGAACATTAGATATTAGAGCATTAGAAATTAGAACATTGGAAATTGGACTGTCGAGGGGTGAGATCTGAGATCGCTCTATTCGTAATGTGTCCACATGCGGATCACCTTGACCACACCCTCCCCTTCGAGGACCTGGTAGACAAGTCGGTGCTGGATATTGATCCGTCTGGAATATGCTCCTGAGAGATCCCCGACTAGTTTCTCAAGGGGCGGCGGTGACCGGTATGGATCTTCCCTGAGGATCTTGAGGAGCTGCTCGGCTTTGTCTTTCAGGTCTGATGACAGCAGTTTTCGGGCATCCTTCCGGGCCTGTCTGGTGTAGACAAGGCGCCAGATCACCAGTCAAGGTCCTCATCACACTCCTCCACTGGAGTCTCAAGGCCCTCCCGTATCGATTCCCTCATTCCAGGTATGGAAAGCAGGTACAGGGTTTCCTGGATAGCCCTCCAGTCCTCTTCCGCCACCAGGACGGCGTTACCCCTTTTACCCGTTATGATCAGGGGTTCGTGGGATTCGCCCGCCTCTTCCAGGAGCTTGTAAAGGTTTGCCCTGGCCTGGCTTACCGAGATCGTCTTCATAAACATCCTCCTGAGAAACCTGTAAAAGACACAAAACGTACCATAATCCGTACGGTACTATATTGCGTACGACAATTCAAGTAGTAGAAAGAAATTGGAAATTGGTGAAACCAGGCTATGGGCCCTTCGACTAAATCAGTGGCGATGCTCAGGGCGGGCTATGGGCTTTAGGCTATTGGCTATAGGAAGTGAATGAGGGATAAGAGCAGGCGAGGGATAAGAGCAGGCGATGGGCACTGGGCTATGGGCAATGGGGCAGTTCAAAGGCCAAAGAATGGCAAGCGATGGATTCTAACAGGGATGAGGGGGATGGAATCGGTATTTCGCTTCGTGATTCACCAAAACCCCGGCCTGATTTGCATTTGGTTATCCAGGGCTCCAGGAGAAAGGCGTTGCAAAGCAGAGAAAGAAATTATTAGGTTAGAGCATTTGAGATTGGAATATGAGGATCCAGGGTCCAAGATCCAAGATCAACGCTGACCATTGAACACCAAAAAAACTTACGAAACATGTAAGGCTTAATTAACGCAACAATTTCACAACAAAACAGGCGAGAAAAAACGGGCCAGGTACGAGGCCCGACT
>QIFJ01000029.1 GCA_003229755.1 Pseudomonadota bacterium | reverse complement strand
AGGTGTCAGATCAGATATCAGATGCCATCCTCGATTCAATGATAAAGGATGATCCAGAATGCAGAGTTGCTGTGGAAACCCTTGTGACCACAGGTCTGGTGTTCGTCGCTGGAGAGATAACCACTTCAACATATGTGGAGATACCGGAAGTGGCTCGTTCAGTGATCCAGGAAGTCGGATATATGAACTCGGATATGGGGTTCGACTGGGAATCCTGCGGTGTCATGACATCTATTCACCGCCAATCTCCCGATATTGCCATGGGCGTGGACCCCGGGGGAGCAGGCGACCAGGGACTTATGTTCGGTTACGCGTGTAAAGAGACCCGGGAGCTTATGCCCATGCCTATAGTGTATGCGCATCGTATAACTAAAAGGCTCTCTCAGTGCAGAAAAGAGGGTGTGCTGGACTTTCTCAGGCCCGATGGGAAATCACAGGTGACTGTTGAATACAAGGATGGTTATCCGGTTCGTATCGACGGAGTGGTTATTTCATCACAGCATACACCTGATGTGTCCAACGATGATCTGCGTGAGGGAATAATCGAGGAAGTAGCAAAAAAATCCCTCCCTGCCGATATGCTGGATAAAGACACTAAATACTACATTAACCCTACTGGCCGATTCGTCATTGGAGGGCCAATGGGCGATACGGGCCTGACGGGCAGGAAGATCATAGTGGATACCTATGGCGGCCAGGGTAGTCATGGTGGTGGCTGTTTTTCCGGAAAGGACCCTTCGAAGGTAGACAGATCGGCATCCTACATGGCCAGATATATCGCAAAGAATATAGTAGCGGCTGGACTGGCCGATAAATGTGAAGTCCAGATAGCATATGCCATAGGAGTTGTCGATCCTGTTTCGGTTATGATCAATTCTTTCGGCACTGCAAAAATTGCTCCGGATAAGATAGCCGGGGTGGTGATCGATATTTTTCCTCTGCAGCCGCGGAAGATAATTAAAGAACTAGATCTGCTTCGGCCGATATACAAAAAAACGGCGGTATACGGCCACTTTGGCAGAGAGGAGCCTGAGTTTACCTGGGAAAACACCGACCGGGTCCAGGACCTTAAGAATGCCGTTGGCGCCTAGGAGGGATCGATGCAGTATGATATCAGGGACCCATCGCTGGCTGAAAAAGGTTCGTTAAGGATACAGTGGGCGGCTCAGAGTATGCCTGTTCTGGGCCTTATAGAAGAGAGGTTCTCGGCTGAATTGCCCCTGAAGGGTATTCGCCTTGCCGCCTGTCTTCACGTGACGACCGAAACAGCCCAGCTCGCGAGGACCCTCAAGGCAGGCGGGGCCCAGGTAGCCATTTGTGCGTCCAATCCTCTGAGCACCCAGGATGATGTAGCAGCCTCGCTTGTGATCAACGATGAAATACCTGTTTTCGCGATCAAGGGAGAGGACAACGATACATACTATTCCCATATACAGAGCGTGCTGGATCTTAAACCTGATATCACCATGGACGACGGCGCTGACCTGGTATCGGTGCTCCATTCCGAGAGGAGCGATGTTCTTGCGGGGATAAAGGGCGGAACTGAGGAGACAACTACCGGCGTGATCAGACTCAGAAGCATGGCTGCCGATGGTGTGCTGCAATTTCCCATCATTGCCGTCAATGATGCCGACACCAAGCACCTCTTCGATAACCGTTACGGCACCGGCCAGAGCACTGTAGACGGTATCATACGTGCTACCAATCGCCTCATTGCGGGCAGCACTTTCGTGGTTGTGGGATATGGATGGTGCGGAAGGGGCGTTGCCATGCGTGCCCAGGGGATGGGCGCAAGAGTGATGGTCACGGAGATCGATCCAGTCAGGGCCCTTGAGGCCGTCATGGACGGCTATGAAGTCCTGCCCATGACCGAAGCAGCACTGAGAGGTGATTTCTTCTGTACAGTTACCGGTAATATCCACGTGATCAGGGAAGAGCACTTCCTGAAGATGAAGGACGGAGCCATAGTCTCAAATTCGGGTCATTTCAACGTAGAGCTTGATCTCAAGAGCCTGGAACGTATTGCGACGTCTCGCCGGATCATAAGGGATTTTGTCGAGGAATTCACCCTTCCCGGCGGGAACAGGATCTACGTGCTGGGAGAGGGAAGACTGATCAACCTGGCAGCAGCCGAGGGCCATCCCTCCAGCGTAATGGACATGAGTTTCGCGAATCAGGCATTGGCTGCCGAATACATAATGAAGGAAGCCGACACTCTGAAAAAAGAAGTTTATGGGGTTCCCGAGTCAATAGACAAAGATATCGCTCACCTGAAGCTGGAGGCCATAGGTCTGGAAATAGATGTCCTTACTGAGGAACAGGTGAAATATCTGAGCTCGTGGAAAATGGGAACCTGATATGTGACCGCGTCCAGTGCCCAAAGACCAATGACCAAGGTCGGTAAACATATCAATCATTTAGCGGAATGAACGCATCCGACCGCTCAGAAGTGAGCGGTTTTTTTATAAGATTCCCTATCCTACCTGATAATTATTGATACCAAAATCCTAATTATGCTTCACGTTGGTCGTTGGTCATTGGTCGTTGGTCCGGCTTTTTTAGCGCGCAGCGCTAAATCAACCTGGGCGTCTTATACGCCGCCAGCGCCGCGATTCCGAGAACGAGGAAGACGATATTTACGGTCCATGCGGATACGGGAGCCGGCAGGATCCCGGAGTAGCCCATGGAGAGGAAAAGGGCCAGGAAGGTCCAGAAAACAAGTGTCATGATGATGCTCATTCCGATACCAAGTGGGACACCTCCCCTTACGGGAACCATAAACCCTATGGGAAGGGCGAGCAGTCCGAATACCAGGGGAATAAAAGCGGCGGCTGACTTTCTGTAGATCCTGACCTCATACCAACGATACTTGAGCCCTGCCTTCTTAAGATTTCGAACATAATCCTTCAACTCACTCAGATTCATCTCCTCGGGAGCCCTCTTGACCATAGAGAACTCATCGGGATATATCTGTATCGGCGGCGAGATCACCTTTGGGCCTTCCACGGCGCTGACAGCCCCGTTCATAAATGATCTTCGGATACCCTCCTCCATAACCCACCTGCCGTCCTGCCAGACAGCCAGGGGAGCATCGATCCGGGCCCCCAGCTCCTCCAGGGAGGCGTTGTTGAAGATAAATACCGTTGGTTCAATGAGGATAGTGCCCTTATCCTCCACATTTCTTATATGGATAACCCGTTTCCCCTCAAGTAGCCAGATCCTGTTTGAGCCCACCAGATATGTAGTTGTGCCCGAGACATCCCGTTCGATGTCTCTGCTTAGTTTGTTGGCAGCCGGAGCCACCTTGTCATTTATATACAGGGACATGAATGAGACAAAGAGGGTCGCGGCCAGAATGGGAACTCCCAGCCTGAACCGTCCAATACCTGAGTAGAATAGTGCACCGAGCTCCCCGGTTCGCTTTAACCCCGTAAGAGTAAGCAGTGAGGCAAGAAGGGATGCAACAGGAGCTACGAGATAGAATATCGTTGGCAGCTTCAGAAAATAGTGCAGGACTATTTTTGCAGACGGGAGATCTTTGCCGATCAGGTCCCAGATCGTCATGGCAACGTCCCCTGCAAGGTATACTGATATGAGTACCGCCAGGGATGCGACGAAGAGAAGGAACCATCTTTTTATCAGATAACGGGCAAAAAGCTTCATCGTCCAATCTCCAGCGGCCGGAACCGGCCGGTTCCTGACTGGCTGATCAGAAAAGGAAGGAATACGGCAGCTGCGATCGGCAGAAGTATCGTTACCTGGAGCCATGCCCCG
>QIFJ01000214.1 GCA_003229755.1 Pseudomonadota bacterium | reverse complement strand
CGGGGTGAGTGTTGTGTCCCTCAATGAGGTTGGAATAGTAGCAGTTCATGGCTCGCACCAGGTCAGCTACTACCTCACGTGTTATTGGCTGTAAGCAGGTGCCCAAACCGGCAGACTGTTTTATTACCTCCACTGCCAGGTTCCGAAGAGTATGATCCCGATCTTCGGGCAACATTGGGTCCATCTGAGACGGTTTGTTATATAGTGCTTTCTTGTCCAATTTTATCCTTTCAGTTTTGGTTTGGGCGCCCCTCAATGGCGCGTTGATGACTTCGCAAGAGATCGTTAATTTTGTTAGTGTCGTAAAAAGTCCATTCATGGCTTTTTACTTATCGGAAAGCGAAAAATGTCATTTTCACTTTCCTCACAAATTAACGCCTTGCGGTGCAAGTCATTGATTTGGGCGCCCCCAAGGGCGCGTTGATGACTTTTTGCGAAGTCATCAACATTCTCTGTGGTAAAGTCCGCTTTTGTCCATGGTGCTACAAGTTATATCATAAGGAGCGGTGTTTGGCCACCGTTTTGGCCGGTAATATGGCCGGTTAGTTGTGTATTGTAAATTCATTTAAGTTGCTTATAATAAACGTATATTAAAGGCGTAAAGCGTTTATGTGTCTGCATGACAGCCGGAATTTGGCCGGTAATATGGCCGGTTATGTGTGCTGATGCACTATGCTGTGCAGAGAATGGGGTCAGAGCTCAGATTCTCAGGTTTCTAAAAAAAGGGATCGAAGCGCGAGCTGTGTTGTTTCATATAATGCTAAAAACAATCAAAAAGCTTCCAATATGGTTTCGCAAGATTAATTTCAGTTTTATATCGGAATTCATGTATTTTGACTCCTGACCACTGAATTCTGAACCCTGAACCTGCCTTTCAATCGTCCTCATCGTCGCCATGGCCACTGCTTTCCTCTCCTTCTGCTCCGGAGCCGTGCTCATCGTCATCATCCTCATCGCTGTCATAGTCCCTGTTTACGTCTTCTTTTGATCCGGAGCCGTACTCATCGTCATCATCCTCATCGCTGTCATAGTCCCTGTTTACGTCTTCTTTTGATCCGGAGCCGTACTCATCGTCATCGTCCTCATCGCTGTCATAGTCCCTGTTTTCGTCTCCTTTTGATTCGGTACCGTACTCATCGTCATCGTCCTCATCGTTGTCATAGTCCCTGTTTTCGTCTCCTTCTGCTCCGGGACCGTACTCATCGTCATCATCCTCATCGCTGTCATGGCCCCTGTTTACGTCTTCTTTTGATCCGGGGCCGTGCTCATCGTCACCATGACGACTATTTCCAGGGTTGTCTTCATCATGGCCATCATCGTCATTTCCATGGCCCTTGTTGCCGTCATTTATTTCACCCGGGTCTTCCACTTCTTTTTCAACGACCTTCTCATCCTCAACGACCCTTTCGATCTCCACGATCTTCGGTGAAGCCTGGGCTCTAGCCAGCCTCTTTGCGGTAAGACTGGCCTCCGCCTTCCGAAGATCCATTTTGCCGGGTGGGGCGTTGTCGCTCGATTCATCCTGCGCAGTGAGATAACCTGGCCGTGAATCAAATGTCCCAATGACAAGCAGCAGAAGCGGCACCGTCAGAACGGTGGCCCCGATCCCTTTCATCTGTTTCATTGTCATCTTTCCAAGCTCCAGCTCATGTTTGTCCTGACTACTTTTCCTTCTTCCCGGCCATAACCTTCATTTCAGCCACTTGAGCGGAATTAAATAAGGACGGCTGAGCTTTTTGAGCCAGATATGATCCTGTATGTCTGAGGAACCACTCCTTGAGCGTAAGCCCCTCTTCCTGGAGAGCCTCGTAGAGATCGCTCTTCAACGAGGGATCGATCTCGATGACTATGCGACCTGATTTCCCACGCGCCATGGGCCATGTTATATAACATTCTTATATTACATGCCAGTACTATTTTCAAGTTTCTTAAATTATTACCAAAGCTTACGAAGCTTAGTTTAAGCACTGGATTAAATATTTTTGGTGTCTTTTTGGTGTCAGAGTATGCATTATGACCTTTGAGAAAAAATACTGAGAAAGGTCATAATGCATGCTCTGACACCCTGTTCGATATTATGGTAATATTCCGTTGTCAAAATTACAGGAGCTTGAATCCGCCAGGGAAGGATCCAGCATGAGTACACACATGAAGAGAACAGCCGGACTTGACTTCATCCGCCAGATAGCCGCCGATGATCTGGCCTCGGGTAAGCATAAAACGGTCATCACGCGGTTTCCCCCCGAACCAAACGGTTACCTGCACATCGGCCACGCGAAAAGCATCACCCTTAACTTCGGTCTGGCCAGTGAGATTCCAGGAGGGCAGTGTCACCTGCGGTTCGATGACAGCAACCCGGAAACTGAGGATATGGAGTACGTTGAGGCTATAAAGCGTGACGTTAAGTGGCTCGGTTTTGACTGGGATAAGCATCTGTATTTTGCGTCGGATTATTTCGAAAAGCTTTACGGATTCGCTGTTTCACTGATCGAGGCGAACAAGGCTTACGTCTGCAGCCTCTCGGAGGAGGAAATACGTAAGTACCGGGGCACTGTAACGCAGCCGGGGACCGACAGCCCGTACCGTAACCGCACCGCTGCCGAGAACCTCGACCTTTTTGAGCGCATGCGCAGCGGTGAGTTCGCTGACGGGAAGCATGTTCTCCGGGCCAAAATTGACATGGCCGCGCCGAACATGAAGATGCGCGATCCGCTCCTGTACCGCATCCGTCACGCACCTCACTACCGCACAGGTAACACATGGTGTATCTACCCCATGTACGATTTTACTCACTGTCTATCAGACGCCATGGAGGGCATTACGCACTCTTTGTGTACACTGGAATTTGAGAACAACCGCGCGCTATACGAGTGGATCATCGACAATGTTCCTGGCCCGTTCAAACCGCGCCAGATAGAGTTCGCCCGGCTGAACCTGAATTACACCGTGATGAGCAAGCGCAAGCTCGTCGAACTGGTAGAGGGCGGGCATGTCTCGGGCTGGGACGACCCCCGTCTGCCAACGATAGCGGGCTTGAGGCGCAGAGGCGTAACACCGGAGTCCATCCGCAGTTTTTGTGATCGTATCGGGGTGGCCAGGGCAAACAGTGTTGTAGATATGGCGCTTCTTGAAAACAGCATCCGCGATGATCTCAATCTGAAGGCGCCGCGTGTAATGGGAGTCCTGGATCCACTTAAGGTCGTTATCCTCAACTACCCGGAAGACCGGGACGAAGAGCTGGACGCGCCTTACTTTCCCGACGACCCGCCAAAGATGGGATACCGCAAAGTCCCCTTCAGTCGAGAGCTCTATATCGAGCGCAGGGATTTCATGGAAGATCCACCAAAGAAGTTCTTCCGGCTGGCGCCCGGCCGGGAGGTGCGGCTGCGGTGGGCCTACTTCATCACCTGTGTGGATGTGAAGAAGAACGAACAGGGCGAAGTGGTGGAGTTGCACTGCAATTACGATCCCCAGACACGGGGGGGCGACTCGCCCGATGGCCGCAGAGTGAAGGGAACCATTCACTGGGTGTCTGCATCACATGCTGTTCCCGCCCAGGTCAGGCTTTACGACCGGCTTTTTGCCGAGCCTATGCCGGACAGCGGCAAGGATTCGGATTTTATACAGCACATCAATCCCCACTCTCTGGATATAGTCGACGCCGTGGTTGAGCGCAGCCTTTGTGACGCCATGCCCGGGGGATATTTTTTCACCGATCCTGAAGACCACACGGCTGGAAGCCCTGTATTTAACCGGATAGTGCCTCTGAGGGATTCCTGGGCGAAGGTTGCGGGTAAGTCGAAATAAAACCGTTGACAATCTAGAGTTAATAATCTAAAAAGAGTGTATGAACTAAAAAGAGTATTTACTCTAGCTGACATAATAAACAATTGAAAAAATCAGATCAAACCAAAACACGGATCCTGGAAGTATCTCTCAGGCTGTTCAACGCCCTGGGCACAGGTGAGGTGTCTACAAACCACATAGCCTCCACGGCGGGGATGAGTCCGGGAAACCTCTACTACCACTACCGTAACAAGGAAGAGATCATACGGGGGGTAGTTGAGCGCATGATAGAGGGTATGGAAAAACTCTGGCAGACGCCGGATGGCAGCTCCCTGGAGTCGAGGGAACTGAGAATGAAACTGGCCGGTACCTTCACCCTGATGTGGGAGTACCGGTTCTTCTGCCGGGAGATGAACGTGCTTCTTCGCCGGGACGAGAAGTTACGGAACAGGTATTTATCAGCCAGGAACGGGCAGTTTCAGGAAATGAGGGTATTCCTGGGAAATTTATTTAAAAGACATGATTTTGTCGATCAGGAATATCCTGAAGTCCTGGACAACCTTATAAGGATCTCACACCTGGTTGGCGACTACTGGCTTTCCAGCGTCGATATCGAGGGAAGCCCGGTCGACAGTGAGAGGATTGAAGAGGGTGTGGACCTGATACTGGAAATCTTCCGCCCGTATCTGTATCCGGATGCTTTTTCAGCGCTTGCCAGGAAAGCTCCCCGGTAAAACAGATCATCTGAAAAAAATTCGGGAAACCTCAAGCAATAGACCGCCAGGCCAGGTCCGTGGATTTTCAGGAGGTTATCCTTTCTACAAGGGGCAGCAGCTTTTGCCTGTAAATATTGTCCCACAGAAAGTTATTTATAACCTTTCTGAACATCCTGTGGGGAGGGAGGTCAGCAGTAAACTCCAGTATCAAACGGGCAATATCCTCGGGAGTGTCCTCCAGAGAAAAGAAACGTACGTCCTGCCCTCCAACCTCCCTGAAGGGAGGTATCTCGGAACATACAATGGGAAGCTTTGCAAGGCCCGCTTCAAGGAGGGGTATTCCGAACCCCTCAGAGATACTGGGCATGAACAGGATGTCGGCGATCATGAAAAGATCCCTGAGTATGATGCGGTCGGTAGAGAACTTCTCATCCCTGGGAATCAGGTACTCTGCCAGGAAAAGGATGTCATTTTCTGCTTCGCTTTCCTTCGCCAGAGACTTGAGGTCTCTGAAGTACTCGAAGGTAGACTCCTCATGGGGATCGTAGGAGGCAGTCAGAAGCAGCTGCGCCTTTACCCCCAGCTCATTGATCGCCCTGATCACCTTGATGGAAAGCTCGATGTTCTTACGCGGATGTAATCTGGATGGCTGGAGAAGGAGCAGGTCGGATTCGAAAAGCTGATTCTCCATAATCAGCTGATCAACTTTGGGATCGAGGTGGAAAAATCCGGCAGGATCGATGCCGTTGGGTATAACGGTAAAGGCAGTTGTGCCGCCGTACAGATCTTCGAACTGGCGCTTTCTCATATCCGAGATCGTTATATAGTGAATTCGAGGATTTGGAACCCTGATGATCTCCCATGGCTCCTCGTAGAGATATTGGGGGTGCTCCTCGTAAAAAAGGGGAGAATCGTGATTCCAGCCCACCACCTTGATAACTCCGGATTCAGCCACACGATGCAATGCAAGGGTAAGAGGGAGGTTGTAAGGCATGGTCAGTACGTTGTGGGCGATGAGCACATCCATGTTGACAAGTGACTCGAACAGGAAGTCGGTAATTTTGTCGGTGAGAATATCCAGCTCAAAACGGCTATCATACATTTTCCTGTGCGCTGACAGGATATCAGGATCGCGAGAACCGATGAGGGGATTTATGAGGATGCGGTACTGATCGGTGAATTTGCCTCCGCTCCCGGTAATTACTAATACGTTATGGTCCTGGCGGTGAAATACAGAGGCCTGTTGATAAAGGACTTCCTCAACCCCGCCTACAACAGGCGGACATGAGTAATGGAGGAACGCTATGTGCTTGAGGGTATCCATAGCCACACTCAATAGTAAGGGTTCCGGTATAAGTCCCTTCGCCTTCGCACCCAAAAACCCGGCCTGATGAACACACTATAAAAATGCAGTTTCGGGTAATAAGATTTCAGAACCTGCCTTACAGCACTAATCGGTGCTCTACAAATTCCTCAAGAATGTGGGTCAGCTTGTCCCCGAGGATCTCATAGGAGAAGAAGTTCCTGGCGAGCCTGTAATTCTTTTGTGCCATCGCTTCCCTCAGGGATTTTTCAGAAAGCACCTTGCCTATCTGATCTATAGTATTGGTACCGACGAATCCATCTATGAGTATCACTTCAAAGCCCTTGGGTTCTATATCGCTGACATAGATGGAATATCGGTTAACGAGGATTGGTTTCATGAAGTATATGGCCTCCAGAAAGGCGTTGCCGAAACCCTCGTAACCGCTGGGATAGGTGACGAGATCCGC
>QIFJ01000264.1 GCA_003229755.1 Pseudomonadota bacterium | reverse complement strand
GATAATGTCTGACGAAGATATGAGAAAGGGCCTGAGAAAACCTTTCTTCGGTTCATCGGGCTTTATCGAACAGATGCATAAGACCCACTTTCCCTGCTGATCACCCAATAAATATTTGTTTTCAAGTAACTCAAGGGGCAGGTGCGCCTTTTCATCTGATTATCCGGCCTTTTTGCCCCTTCCCAAACGGTATCGAACCCGTTTTTCCGTCTATTAGACCAAAGTATGAACAGAATAAGTTCATGAACTTACTGGAACTTGAACATTGCCCATCCAATTTTCCCTATCACTCCTAAAAGGCTCTGACACCAAAGCTTTATCCGGCCTTTTTGCCCCTTCCCAAACGGTATCGAACCCGTTATTCCGTCTATTAGACCAAAGTATGAACAGAATAAGTTCATGAACTTACTGGAACTTGAACATTGCCCATCCAATTTTCCTTATCAATCCCAAAAGGCTCTGACACCATGGTTGCGATACACATAAACCCTGTGGGGCGGCCTTATAGTGGCCGCACTGTGGTCAAAGCTTTTATCTCTTTAATGCGCTTAAGTTACTCACCCTCTCCTAACCTCTCCCCGGCTTCGCTAAGGCGTGATGTTCCATGTTTCAAGTTCCACGTTCCAAGTCACGGTTATTCACCCCCACCTAACCTCCCCCCTCATCAGTCTTCGCTAAAGCTACGACCTGACAAGAGGGGGAGGGATTTACGGCAAATCACTTTGCATAAAACCCTGTGTACCCTGTGTTGAAAGCTCTTATCTCTTTTGATGAAACCCAACCCATCACCTGCCATTCTTTTGCCTTTGAACTGTTCACAACCTATAGCCTATAGCCTACAGCCTATCGCCTGCCCTGAGCATCGCCACTGATTTAGTCGAAGGACCCATCGCCCGGCATTCTTTTGCCTTTGGTCTGTCCCATTGCCTATAGCCTACCGCCTATAGCCTATAGCCTATGGCCTGGTTTCCCCAATTTCCAATTTCGGGCCCTAAAAAAAACGGGATACCTATTACAGCACCCCGTTAATAACGTTACAAAACAGGCGGTTTAACGATAAACTTAAACTACTCTGTAACCACCTGCCTGAAGTCTGCCACCTGGGCGAAAAGTGTGGAAATTGAGGACAGGATGGCAAGGCGGTTATTTCTCTTCGCCTTGTCCTTATCCATTACCATGACACCATCGAAGAACCCGTCCACCGGACCTTTGAGCTTGGCGAGCGCCTCTAAGGCCTCGGTGTATTTACCCTTCCCGATCAGTCCTGAGGCTTCCTTTTCCACTTTCCGGGCAGCATCGAGAAGATCTTTTTCCGCCTTTTCTCCGGCCTTTTTCATGTCCGGCTTACCTGAAAAACCATCAGGTATTATATTCATGACCCGCTTGAAGGAGAGCATGAGATCCGCGAAATCCGGTTTCTTTGCAAAGTCCATCATGGCATCGAGCCTCGCAGCGGCGTCCACAGGGTCGTCCCAGTGGTCCTCGAGCACGGCCTGTACAAGATCGTTCCTGTAGCCTCGGCCGGTAAAGAGGTGCAGCAGCCTGCCCGCAAAGAACTCCCTGAGCGCCTCCAGTGTGGAGGCAGGATCTTCATCTATCTTTTTTTCAAGCAGTTTCAGGGATTCTTTCATCAGGTCGGTCAGGGAGACTCTCCATCCACGGTCCATGAGGATGGCGATAATGGCCAGCGCGTCCCTTCGCAGGCCGTAGGGGTCGGCAGTACCGCTGGGGGTGATCCCAATACCGAAGCAGCCGCATACGGTATCGAGCCTGTCACCGATGCTTACGGCGGCTCCTCCCACTGTGCCGGGAGTTTTATCTCCCGAGTACTTCGGCAGGTAGTGGTCTACAATTCCCTTGGCCACTTCCTCATCGACGCCTTCTAAAAGCGCGTATTCCTTTCCCATCACTCCCTGCAGCTCGGCAAACTCACCCACCATCTGCGTTACGAGGTCTCCCTTGCAAAGCAGGGCTACTTCCCTGACCTCATCCAGATTATCGGGAGAAACCTGCTTTGTGAGATACTCCGCGAGTGCTCCGAAACGCTCATATTTTTCGTAGGAAGTACCCAGCTTCTCCTGGAATACAACGTCTTTTAGCTCTTCGACCCTCTGCTTCAAGGGTATCTTCCTGTCTTCGGCAAAGAAGAACATGCCGTCCTCGAGCCTCGCCCGCAATACCCTCTCATTGCCCTTGATCACAACGTTGTTGTCTTCCACAATGGTGTTGCTAACCGTGATGAAATATGGCTGCAGATCACCCTTCTTGTCCGTTAGGGAGAAATACCTCTGGTGGGAGCTCATGGATGTAGTAAGAACCTCCCTGGGAAGGGAAAGGTACTTTTTCTCGTAGGTTCCCCTGAGTACTACAGGATATTCAACAAGGTAAGTTACTTCATCAAGGAGACCTTCAGACTCGATGGTAACACAGTTCACTTCAGCGGCAGCGTCTGCCACTCCCTTTCTGATAATTTCTTTGCGTTCGTCCTGGTCCAGCACCACCCTGGCATTTTTTACCGTTTTCAGGTAATCCCCGGCGGTTTCGATCTCAAAAGGACCTGGCGCGAGGAACCTGTGTCCGTACATGAGCCTGCCGGACTCGATCCCCTCCAGGTCGAATTTTACGACATCATCCCCGAAAAGACACAGCAGCCATCGGATGGGACGGGGGAATCTGAGGTTAAGGTAACCCCATCGCTGCATCTTGGGGAAGTGCAGGGATGTTATAATCTTCGGAATTACCTTGGACAGGATCTCATGTGAAGGCCTACTTGCTTCTTTCTTGACAACAGCAACATACTCACCTTTGTCGGTATCTACTTTCTTGAGATCCTCGACAGAGACGCCCTGACCCTTTGCGAAACCCTCCGCTGCCCTGGTGGGCTTGCCTTTATCGTCGTAAGCAACAGCAACAGCTGGCCCCATTACCTCACGCTCCTGCGCCTCCTGGGCCTCATCGACCTTCTGGACCATCAGGACTATCCTGCGCGGTGTGGCAAAAGCGCTTATCTCACCGCAGGAGATGCGCTGACCTGCAAGTTCTTTTGCGGCGAGCTCCTTTATCTGCTCTAAAGCCGGCGGCAGATAACTTGCCGGGATCTCCTCGGTACCTATCTCTAGAACAAGTTCTCTACTCATCTCTCAAGCCCTTCCTGGTCCGGCATGATATTCTTACCCATAAGCGGATAACCCATTTCCTCCCTTTGCGCCACAAAAGCCTCGGCGCAGCCACGGCAAAGATTCCTTACCCTGTGTATGAAGCTGGTCCTTTCAGTAACGCTGATGGCTCCCCGTGCATCCAGTATATTGAAGGTGTGGGAACATTTCAGGCAGTAGTCGAAGGCCGGCAGAATGAGCCCCTTTTCCAGTATCCTCCGGGATTCGGCTTCATACATATCGAAGAGCTTGAACAGCATATTGGTGTCAGCCTCATCGAAATTGTATTTCGAATGCTCAACTTCACCCTGATGGTGGACATCTCCGTAGGTCACACCCTCTGTCCATACCAGGTCGTAGATGCTCTCAACTCCCTGAATGTACATGGCGATCCGCTCGATACCGTATGTGAGTTCAGCGCAAACCGGCTTGAGGTCAATGCCTCCGGCCTGCTGGAAATAGGTGAACTGGGTTATTTCCATTCCGTCGAGCCATACTTCCCATCCAAGGCCCCAGGCACCCACAGTCGGGTTCTCCCAGTCGTCTTCAACGAATCGTATATCGTGCTTCCCTGGGTCGATCCCCAGGGCATACAGGCTCTCCAGATAAAGGTCCTGGATGTTGTCGGGAGAAGGCTTCAGGATCACCTGGTACTGATAGTAGT
>QIFJ01000251.1 GCA_003229755.1 Pseudomonadota bacterium | reverse complement strand
TGTAATCAGCAAGCTCGATCCTGGAAAGACTCATCAGATCATCCAGGATCTCGGCAAGTTTTCCAGTTTCTGAATCTATCATCTCCATATATTCCCTCTGCCTGGGAGTGGCAGTATCATATACCTCCTCCCTCAGAAGGTCTGAAAAACCCCTGAGAGAAGTGAGAGGACTGTTCAGGTGAGTGGAAACATTTTCAAGGAACCTGTTCTTCATTTTATCCAGTTCCCGCTCCTCGGTATCGTCCCTCAGTAGAAGTATGAGCCCGAGAGTCTTTTCCTCCTCTTCATCCACCACAGCAACGCTGGCAACGAGGGGCAACTCCTCAGTCTTGGATGAAAACCTGATATTCCAAACGGGGTTTTCCTCACCGATAGCCTGGTCCTCCAGTATGCCGAACGACTCTCTGGAAATATGGTCGAACAGATGCTGGCCAACCAGGTCATCGTTCTCAAGATTCAGAAGTTTTCGTGCCCGGGGGTTGGTATGGATCACTTTGTATGACCAGTCCGTAACAATAACCCCCTCTCCCATATTTCTCAATACTGCCTCCACCCTGTTTTTTTCCAACTCTACTGCCGAGAGCTGATCGCCTCTCTCCTGGAGGAGCCAGACGTTGTCAAGGAGAAGGGATAGTTGAACGCCTATCATTTCCACGAGGGCTCTATCATCCGGTATGAAAAAATTCTTCCGACTTGAGAACAGCATTACACTGCCGAGAACACCCCTGGATGACCTCAATACAGCTTCGAGCTTCGCCCTGGAAGGTTTCCTCGAAGATCGATCTTCAATCTCACTTTCCTCGATCATCATGGTATTCAGGTCCTGGACCTCACTGCTTTCACTCCCACGCTCGGAAGCTATAAGATCAGCTCCCATCTTGAGCATCTCTTTCTTGGAGACCTTCATTGGATGGTTCCTGTACCTTACAGCGAAAATCTTGTCATCAGCGCCGGGAAATACCAGGATAACAGCACCGAGATCGTAATCGATGACCTGTGATATCAATTTCAGCGCGTTCTGGAGAAGGACCGTAGGCCGATCCATAAAGGAGTAGAGTTTCCCCGTTTCATTGATAATGGTTAATTCAAGCAGCTTCCTTTCAAGAATATCGTCGGCTCGGCCCTTCAGGACCTCCGTTGTCAGCTCGGCCTCGCTGACAGGTGTGACAGGAGCGCGGGACTCCTCCAGCAATTCAGATATGGTTGACAGGAGCTCATCCTGTTCGATGGGCTTGGTTATGTACGCGTCCGCTCCTACTTCCAACCCCCAGAAACGGTCTTTCTGGGTGTCTTTGGCGGTCATCATCACAACGGGAAGGTTCATCAGGCGTTTATCGCTGCGTATGAGCCTGCAGACTTGATAGCCGCTCATCTCCGGCATTATAATATCCAGCAGTACGAGGTCCGGTGGATCCTGCCCGATAGACACCATGGCTTCATGCCCGTTCATGGCCCTCTCAATATCATAACCGGCGTCGGAGAGGATGTCCCTGACCAACTCATGGATAAAGGGGCTGTCATCCACAACCAGAATGCGCTGATTCATATCCTCAAACTCCCTTCCCGGCCACAGGGAAACGCAGGATAAATTTACTGCCTTTTTCACTGTCCCTGTCATCTAGTTGGACCTCTCCGTGGTGAAGATCCATCAGCCTCTTGACGATAGTTAGACCCAGACCGCTGCCCTTTATCCTTTCTGGAGACGATCGTTTCAGCTGCCTGTATTTCTCAAATACGATCTCCCTGTCTTCAGGTGGAATACCCGGCCCTTCATCCGATATCTCAACAACAACTTCATTCTCGTAACGCGTGATCAGTGTATCAACATTTCCACCCGACGGTGAAAACCGGATAGCGTTGGAATAGAGGTTTACCAGTATCTGCAAAACCCTTTTCCTGTCCACCTGGACGATATGATCCTCCCCGTCACTTACCTTGAGTCGTGTGGTAATCTCTTTTTTCTCGGCAATTCCCACCATACTTTTCAGGGCGTATTTTACAACGTCTACAATAGAAATGTCTTCTAAATATAGCTCCATCTTGTCGGAGTCTATCCTGTCAAGATCAAGGAGGTCGCTTATAAGTGATATCATTCTGTCAGCTTCTGAATCGAGTATATTCAGATACTCTTTAAGCATTGCATCCGATTCGTAATTTCCCAGCAGCAATTCGACAAAACCCTTCAGCGAAGTCAGCGGAGTCCTGAGATCATGCGTAATGATAGCCATGAACTCCTCCCTCTTCTTTTCCAGGTCCTTAATATTCGTCAGGTCCCTCATACATATGAGAAACCTGTCCGGACTGTTTGCTCTGTTAAGCTCTGCGCCTATCACCTCGATATCGCGGAACATGGAACCTTTACGATCAAGGTTCACCATGACCCGGACCGGCTTTCCCGGTGATTCAAGGATATCCGACAGAAAAGTTTCGGGCAGGGGAAGATCAGATGACATGAAATCGTTTCCGATCCAGGCACTGCCCTCCATGTCTATCATGATCGCTGCCTTTTCATTCATGTCGTGGATCTTACCATCCTGTTCCAGGATAAGGAGTCCCTCATCCAGGATCCTGAATACATCCTCCTTTTCGGTGCTCATGGCCCTGAGCTCATTTAAGCGCGCTTCCAACTCTTCGATGAGCTTTTTATTCCATACTGCCAGCTGCTGCCGTTCCAGGGCTCTTTCAACCGCTCTTAGCAGATCTTCCTTTACGATAGGCTTCTGGATGTAATCGTACGCACCCGCCTTGAGAGCATCTATTGCGCTTTCCAGGGAAGCATAGGCCGTTATCATAATAACCGCTACATCAGGATCCTCTTCCTTGATCTGGACCAGCACGTCAGTTCCCATGATATCGGGGAGGACAAGGTCGAGGACAACCACAGGAAAGCTCTCCTTTTCGAAGAGCTCAAGTGCCTCTTTACCCGTACAGGCTATCGTCACTTCAAAACCGTTGTCAGTGAGAATCTTGCCCAGCAGGGTTTGAAAGAACTTCTCATCGTCAACGACGAGGATCGGTCCTGCACCTGTTTTTCCGGCTCCGTTCATTTTTTTCTTGCCCCTGAAGATTTACTCCCCGCGGCAGAACGCTTCTTCACCTTAAATGAGTTCTGCGGGAAAGCTGCTTCAAGAACCTCATCCACGCTCGCTACGGGTATTATGTTCACGTTTTTGAGGACATAGGCGGGAATCTCATCAAGGTCGATCATATTACCCTTGGGAATAATAACCTTCCTGACCGAAGCGCGTTTTGCGGCAAGGAGCTTTTCCTTCAAACCTCCTATGGGCAGTACCCTGCCTGTTAGTGTTATCTCACCGGTCATAGCGATATCAGGGTTGGGTGATACTCCCGTTATAGCGGATATCAGGGCTGACGTAATTGCCACGCCTGCTGATGGTCCATCCTTGGGAGTCGCTCCGGCAGGAACATGCAAGTGAAGATCGAGGTTTGCAACCGACTGGGGAGAGACCCCCAGGCTGGCGCTCCTTGACCTGATGTAACTCAGGGCGGCCAGCGCGGATTCCTTCATGATATCCCCCAGCGATCCCGTCAGGGTGAGAGCGCCCTTCCCCTTCACAGCAGACACCTCGATATACATGACCTCGCCCCCAACAGGTGTCCATGCCAGTCCCATAGTCACGCCCTTCTGAGCCTCGCTTCTTTCCTCATCACGCTGATATTTTGGCACTCCAAGGTACCCGGACAAGTTCCTGGCAGTAACTGTAGTTTTCTTTTTCCTGCCCATGGCCACTTTTTTAGCTACTTTACGGCAGATGTTGCCGATCTCCCTTTCAAGGTTTCTGACACCAGCCTCCCTGGTGTAATTCATGATGAGCTTTTCCAGTGCTC
>QIFJ01000174.1 GCA_003229755.1 Pseudomonadota bacterium | reverse complement strand
CATCCGACGAACATGAGAAGGTAGCTGTCGCCCAACACAAGCAGGAGCATGGCGAACACGAAGAGGTTAAGGTAAAGGAAGTACCTCCTGACCCCTTCATCGTGGTGCATGTAGCCGACACTGTATACGTGGATCAGGAATCCTACTCCGGTCACCACCAGGATCATCACCGATGAAAGAGGGTCCAGAAGGAAACCGATATCAAATGTAAAGCTTCCCGACCCGATCCACTCATATATCGTGATCGTATAGGACCTGGCTCCCGGCCCCGCAACGGCAAGACCGAATACAGCTACGACCGAAGCAAGGAATGACGCGCCCAGGGCACTGCAGGCAAGTATCCCCGCGGCGTTTTTCGAAAGTCTCCTGCCCAGGAGCAGGTTGGCAAGGACCGCCAGCAGTGGAAACAGTGGAACCAGGGCTACGGCATCTACCATCTTCTCATCTCCTAGCCCTTCATCAGGTTGATCTCGTCGACGTTAAGTGTCTCGAGTCTGCGGAACAGGGCAACAATAATAGCGAGCCCCACTGCGGCCTCAGCCGCGGCGATGGTCATAACAAAGAATACGAAAACCTGGCCGGCAATGTTGTTCAGATAGTGGGAAAAGGCCACCAGGTTGATATTTACGGCATTGAGCATGAGCTCGATAGAGAGGAGTATGATGATGATGTTGCGTCTCATGAGCACACCGAGCACGCCTATAAGGAAGATAATGGCGGCCAGAATCAGGTAATGGGTTAGCGTTATCATTCACCCGCCTCCTTTTTGGCCAGCACTACAGCCCCGAAGATGGCAACCAGAAGCACGAGAGATGCCAGTTCGAAGGGGAACAGGAATGTAGTGTATATCCCGGCGCCTACAGCCTCGGTGTTTCCGAGGAAGGAGGCGCCGGCTAATTTCTCAAAGGGACCCGGGAAAGTGGAAGTGAGGCCCAGCACCACAAGCTGGACCATCAGGATGAGAACCACGATGGCGGCCAGAAAGCTCTGCCGGTGGGCTATCCTTCGCCCCCTGACACCGGTAAGATTCAGCAGTGCTATAACAAACAGGTAAAGGACCATGATGGCTCCGGTATATACGAGGATCTGAATGGCAGCCAGAAACTCGGCGCCTAAAAGCACAAACAGTCCGGCAATGTGGAAGAAGCAGGGCACCAGGAACAGCACCGAGTGGACCGGATTATGCCGGGTGATCGCCATGAGCGCCGTAACTACGGCAACAATGGCAAAGTAATAAAAAAGGACATCCTGAAGACCCATCAACCTCTCCCCTACAGTTTATCGTACCGGGGGTCGTCCCCCTTTTCCAGCATCTGCTCTTTAGATACCTTCAACCGGCCGGGATCCGTTACGGAAAGCTCATACTCACTTCCCAGGAAAATTGCGTTCACCGGGCAGACTTCCTGACAGAAACCGCAGTAAATACACAGACCCAGGTCTATCTCGTAAAAATCGATCTGTTTTTCATGATCCAGCCCTTCGGAGGTCTCGATGGAAATAGCGTCTGAAGGGCAGATCTCGCCGCACAGGCCGCAGCCGACACAGCGTTCCTTTCCGTCCTCATGCCTCTTGAGTATCTGAGCGCCCCTGAAACGTTCAGGCATCACCCACCTTTCCTCGGGATATCTCTGCGTTACAGGCTTCACGAAGAAGTTCTTGATCGTCAGGGAAAGCCCCTTTATCAGATCAGTCTGGAAGATGTTCGTAATAAGACCCAATTATCTATCTCCTAAAACAAACCTGTCATCCTGAAGGTGGCGGATATGAATACGTTCAGGAGGGCCAGGGGCAGCAGCACTTTCCATCCCAGGCTCATTAGTTGATCATAACGGAGCCTGGGAAAGGTCCACCGGACCCACACAAAGAAGAACATGAAAAAGGCAACCTTGATCAGGAACCACAATAGCGGCATGAGATACAGAACTACTATCTCGGGCAGGAATCCCTCTATTACCGGACCGATGAAAGGCAGCGGGAGCCAGCCTCCGAAAAAGAGGATGACGATCAGGCATGAGGCCGACAACATTGCGACGTACTCGGCCAGAAAGAAGAGGGCGAATTTCAAGCTTGAGTACTCCACGTGGTACCCCGCGATCAGCTCCTGCTCCGCTTCAGGAAGGTCGAAGGGCAGTCTGTTGGTTTCCGCAAACGCCGCCACCAGAAAGAGAACAAACCCCAGGAATTGAGGCACGATGAACCAGAGATCTGCCTGGCTTTCAACTATCTTCACCATGGACAGGGAACGTGAGTATATGAGAACACCGATGATGGAAAGGCCCAGGGGGATCTCGTAGCTTATCATCTGGGCGGCAGACCTCAGCCCCCCCAGGAGGGCATACTTGTTGTTGGATGACCATCCCGCCATAACCAACCCATAAACTCCCAGAGAAGAGACCGCCAGCACATAGACTATACCGATATTTATGTCGGTGATCTGGAGATACGGCCCGAAGGGTATTACGGCGAAGGTCAGGAGGGCCGGCACAAAGGCCATCAGCGGAGCCAGGACGTACAGTACCTGATCTGCTTCCGTAGGGATGATATCCTCCTTCAGAAGAAGCTTGGCCACATCTGCTAAAGGCTGCATCAGGCCGAAAGGCCCCACGTAAAGGGGTCCGTGCCTGTTCTGTATACGGGCGGACACCTTTCTCTCGACCCAGACCATTACTGGCACCGCGGTCAGAGCTATTGCCAGCACCACAACGATCTTTAGAAGAGAAAGAAGTATGAACAGTGAAACGTTCTCCATAGCCTCCCGCCTTTAGTACTCCATCGCCCCGGAGCGCTTGATCTCCCCTACTTTTTCCAGGAGGAAATAAGCCTGCGCGTTGTCGGGATTCAGTTTCAGTGCCTCCTGGAGCATTTCCTCTGCCTTGTCCAGCATTCCCAGATGTACATAGCTGTTGCCGAGATGGTACAGGGCTGATGAATCCATGGGGTCAAGCTCCTTGACCTTCAGGAAACCGGATACAGCATCCTCGTGGCTTCCCTTCCTTGCATGGCAGATCCCGAGATGGTAATACGCTGCCGTGAACTTGGGTGAAAGAGAAACCGCCTCGTCGAAAGCAGCAATAGCGTCGGCAAGGTTACCCTTGTGGAAGAGCACTATCCCGAGGTGGTAATAGGCCATGACGTAGCGGGGAGAGATTTCAACCACTTTTCTGAGAGATTCGGCCGCCTCAGCGAGCATTCCCTTCTGAAAGTAGGTTACTCCCAATGTGAAAAATGCCCTGGCAAACCCCGGTGAATATTCTATGGATTTTTTCAACTCATCCACTGCTTCGTCCAGAGCTGCGTTCTTCTGGTAGAGGAGCCCCAGCCGGTAGTGGATCTGGGCTGTATCGGGGATCAGGGATTCCACCTTTTTGAAGTGGTATTCCGAATCGGAAAGCAATCCCATGGCATAATAAGCCAGGCCCAACCGGTAGTGCACCGCCGTGACGGTCGGATGCGACGCCTCAGCCTTCTTGAAGCACTCCACCGACATGGACAGCATGCCCTTATCGTAAAAGGCTATCCCACGGTAATAGTTCGTCATCTGGAAATCCTTGATGAGTGAGTTGACTTCGTCCCAGAGGGCGATGGCTTCATCGAACTGGCCCTGATGGTACAGCACGATCCCCTCCCGGTAGAGCTTCTCGGCCTTCTCCTGGTTGGAGAGGGCTTCCCGCTCCTCAACACTCGCCTCCAGCTTGTATCCGCACTCCTTGCAGAACCGGCTATCCTCCGGTATCAGCAGATTGCATTCCGGGCAGATCATCTTCTCACCCTCCTGAGGCGTCAGGACCCTGGTCAGGATGGGCCTCCCGCCTCTTTTTCTGGATATCCTTGACTATCTCCCTGAGCCTTGTGACCTGTC
>QIFJ01000188.1 GCA_003229755.1 Pseudomonadota bacterium | reverse complement strand
GCTCCTCACAGGCATCGCCACCAACGGAGCAGCCATCATACACGACTTCGAGCTGGCAGTGTCTGGAATGACATCAGAAGATGTCGGCGCCGCACTGGGCTCCGGCGAGTTCGGGATGGCCGAGGAAACCGCAGCTTCTCTTAATGAAGCTATTGCCGACGGCGCAGCCGAGGGTAACGGGATCGGAACTTCTGTGGGTACCCTGATAGATGGGGGGGACTTCAAGCATGCCAACCTGAGCATTTTCGCGGCAGCCATCAGGGCAAAGATTCCGGCAACTGTACATGTAGCGATAGGAACGGATATTATCCATATGCACCCCAGCTGTAACGGTGCCGCCACTGGAGCCGCAACCCTTACCGATTTTCACCTGCTGGCCCGGCAGGTAGCTGCCCTGGACGAGGGGGTCTACATTAACCTTGGATCAGCGGTGATCATGCCCGAGGTGTTCCTGAAAGCTTTTTCCCTGGCAAGAAACCTGGGATACCAGGTTAAGAAACTGACTACGATCAATATGGATTTTATCCAGCACTACCGGCCCACTATCAACGTGCTACAGCGTCCCACCGCTGGGGGCGGAAGGGGCTACGCGCTGACCGGCAATCACGAGATCCTCCTTCCACTGCTCCTTTCGGCGGTAAAGGAACTTCTGTAATGAAGCTGGAACCTTCCGAATATACAGCTCGTACCATAGAGACAGCGGCTGTTGGATGGAGAGATGAGGGCCTGGTCATTGTCTTCACCAACGGTTGTTTCGACCTCATTCACTCGGGCCACACGAGCTATCTCCGGCAGTCCAGAGAGCTGGGTGATCTTCTCGTAGTTGGTATTAACACAGATGAATCGGTGACCAGCCTCAAGGGGCCCGGCAGACCGATCCTCAATCTGGCCGAAAGGATAGAGCTTCTCCTCGCACTTCGATGGGTAGACGCTGTCGTACCCTTTTCCGAACCGACTCCCATCGGTCTTATTAAGGCTGTGAACCCCCATATCCTGGTAAAGGGCGGGGACTGGCCTGTTGAGGAAATTGTGGGGGGCGAGTTTGTACAGGCGAACGGCGGCAGGGTCCTTTCCCTGCCCTTTGTCCCAGGCATTTCTACATCCGGGCTCATCCGGAGGATCTCGGGATCAAGTTCATAGGATGACCCTTGCTGATGATGTCACAGGGGACCTTGAAAAGTATGGCTCGGCAAGGTTCTGCGGCCTGAGCCTCTCTGCTTCTGCATACCTTGCATCCACTCTACCCCACCCGGAAAGCCTGGTAATAGTAACTCCGGACAGAACCACAGCACAAGCCCTTGCCCGGGATCTTAATTTCTTTCTCACCAAAGCGGGAGCTCTGGTCCTCCCTGAGGCCGAGTCCATTCCGCTGGAGAGAATGCTTCCTGATATGGATACTGTATCGGCCAGGATCCGGGCGCTGACCACCATTTCTGCATCCAGGGCACCGGCCGTCATACCGGCTCCCGCCCTGCTTCAGCCTGTCCCCCCTCCAGCACTCCTTGGGAGATCTGATCTCGTCCTCCGGGTCGAAATGAACCTCGACAGGGAACCGTTCCTGACAAAACTGCTGTCGTGGGGCTATCGGAGAGTAGCTGTAGTCTCCCAGGTAGGAGAGTTCGCGGTGCGCGGGGGAATCATCGATGTCTTTTCTTCTACGGCAGACTTGCCGTACCGCCTGGAGCTCTGGGGTGACGAAATAAAATCCATAAGGATCTTCGATCCCGACCTCCAGAGGAGCGTGGACACGAAAGTGGAAATACATATCCTTCCCGTAACGGAAACCATCCTTGACACAGTAGCCCTTGCCGGGGGAATAGCACGCCTGAGAAATTATCTGTCTTCACTTAAAATCGGCCTCAGAGAACGGGAAAACATCCTGTCACTCTGGGAAGAGGGCAAAGGCTTTCCTGGAATATCACTTTTCATGCCCGCAATATATGAGTGTCTTGCAACTCCGTTGGACTATCTTACAGAAAGCTCTCTTTTAATTCTCTTCGAGCCCGAACAGATCGCCGACTCCATGCGGGATTTCTTCAGGCTGGCCCAGGCCCGGGCCGCTGAGGATCTTCCTCCACCAGGGGAGGTCTACATTGACCCGGAGGTGGCTCTTAAGAATCTTGCCGGCAGGCGCTTCATAAAAATCGGCGATTTCGGCGGTTCCGACGCACGGGAGGTCGTTTCCGGCCGCACCCTGACTTTTCCAGAGCTTTCATCCCGCACGGACAGGATGGCTGAGCTGGGCCGTCTGATAGAGACAAAAAAGTGGCTGAGGCTCCGAATTGCAGCGAAAAATGAGACTGCCGCTGAGCGGATCTCCGGTCTCCTTTCCGGACTCGGACACGAAGTACCCCACATCAGCCCGGACAATATGATCTCTTCAGACCTATGTGCAGGTATTACCATAGGACATCTATCCACAGGTTTTTACCTCCAGGATGAGGGGTTGGCCTTCGTCAGCGAATCGGACATTTTCGGTCCTACCAGGGAGATGAGGGTCGGCCGGAAGACACCCCCTGAATGGGACCTGCCCATCGGATCTCTGGCTGCCGGTGATATTGTGGTGCACATCGAACACGGCATTGCACGGTACGACGGATTGAAACAGCTGGAGGTAGCCGATCACTTTGGTGAGTTCCTTCATCTTGCCTTCTTTGGAGGCGACACCCTCTACGTCCCGGTGCAGGACATGAACAGGGTCCAGCGATACCGGAGCTCATCTGAACCTTCGCCACACCTTAGCAAGCTTGGTACTGCCGCCTGGGGGCGGACCAAAGAGCGCGTCCGCCGGTCTTTGAGGAATATGGCCGATGAGCTCATTCGCCTGTCCGCCGTCCGCAAGAGCAAAACGGGTCACTCCTTCGGCGAACCTGATTTCATCTTCAGGGAATTTGAGGCATCTTTTCCATGGACGGAAACTCCCGATCAGGAAAAGACCATCAAAGAGATTCTGGACGACATGATGTCTCCCAATCCTATGGACAGACTGGTTTGCGGTGACGTGGGATACGGGAAGACTGAGGTTGCTCTGCGTGCTTCCTTTCTGGCTGCTCTGCATGGGAAGCAGACAGCGCTCCTGGTGCCCACTACGGTACTTGCCCAGCAGCACTATCATAATTTTACCGAGAGGATGGAAGGTTTCCCCGTCAGGATCGCCATGCTCAGCCGGTTCGTATCGCCCGCAGAGGTGAAAGTAATACTAAAAGAGCTGGCGGCGGGGAAAGTCGACATCATTATTGGAACTCACCGGCTGTTATCCGGGGATGTGAAGTTTGCCGATCTCGGGCTTCTGGTGATCGACGAAGAGCACCGGTTCGGAGTGCGCCATAAGGAGAAGCTGAAAAAAATAAAGGAGACGGTGGATATACTGACCCTGTCCGCCACTCCTATCCCCCGCACCCTCTACCAGTCTTTTTCCGGGCTGAGGGATCTTTCCCTTATGCACACACCCCCGGCCGACAGGAAGGCGGTTCACACGGAGATCAGGTATTTCGACGAACATCTGATAAGGGACGCCGTGGAGCGTGAGATGGACAGGGGAGGGCAGATTTATATAGTCCACAACAGAATCATGAGCATACACGCTTTTGCGGAAATGGTGAGAAAGCTTGTGCCACAGGCCCGTGTTGGAGTCGCCCACGGGCAGATGGCAGAGAGGAAGCTTGAAAGGATAATGGTGATGTTCCTGAAAGGAGATTACGATGTGCTTGTCACCACGGCGATCATAGAGTCCGGTCTGGATATCCCCAATGCGAATACACTAGTCATTAATCGGGCAGATCGTTTCGGCCTTGCCCAACTCTATCAACTCAGGGGCAGGGTGGGCCGCTCAAGCGTCCTTGCCTACTCCTATCTTCTTGTACC
>QIFJ01000249.1 GCA_003229755.1 Pseudomonadota bacterium | reverse complement strand
TTGAGCAGCTTATTGTTCAATATTATCTCACCCAGGTGATGCCCCAGCATTTTAAACAGGTCAAGCCCCACTTCGGAAAACCTGCGGTGAGAAAGGCTGACCACTCCCATTACACCAATAATCCGGGTTTCAGTAGTGAGGGGGAAGAATGCTGCCGAAGTGACGCCGCTTCTTCGAAGAGCCTGGATGAACTGATCGGGCATGGACTCGGTATGTTCAAGAACCAGCGGTTCTGCGCCTGTAAGCACTCTGCTCAGGATCGTCTCGGTTATATCCAGGTCGCCCGGCAGCAGATTCACACTCTCCGGCAGTTCCCATTTGTGGTTCACTCGTATGGTCTCTTTGTCATCTGCAAGGTACATGAAGCCGCCGTCAAGCTCCATCGTATCTATTACCCGCAGGAGAAGCTCTTTCCACAGTAATTTGGGGTCCTGTCTGACCGGAAGCTTTTCAGTAATAGCATTGATAGCGTTAAGGACTCGGCCCCTTGCGATAACAATGCTCTCCTTGCCCGCAAACACCGAAATTGAAAACAGAATTAAATAACCAACAGGAATGAGAACCTCAACAAACTCATCATAGGGATCTATTATGCCGCCGATATCGGTCCGCTCCAGGATGTTGAGGACTGTATAGATCACAAAAACAGCTATCAGGAATCCCATTGCTGCCCTGAAGGCATGGAAACCAGCGTCCATGTCCCTGGTGAGCACAAACAGGATGTAAAGCAGGGAGGTGATTGTCAGGAGATCGATGAAGGTTACAAGATTCATGTGAGATCTCTGCCGTTCCTGATGTTTGACAAGATCTTGTGGCGACACCCCAGGGCCAGGAGGAAAGCGGCTATGGCAAAGAGAGTATGCTCGATAAGATTCAATATATCGGGCAGATAGAACTTCTCCATGATCGAGAAGATCAGCCCCACAAGAATGCAGGCAAACGATACCAGCAGAAGGTTGGACATGTAATCGTTTAGCTCCCTGAGATTAGCCAGCGCGTATATCATTACTGTGATGCTTAACATCAAACTTACTATTTCGGCGGGATTGAGCAGTTCGAACATGTAAATCTTCCTCTGTTGAAGAATGAGCCACCAACGCGCCCAAAAATGACACTTTTCGTTTTCCGCGGAGTAAAAAACCATGAATGGGCTTTTTACGACCCGATCAACATGAAAATACCAACATTATTAATAATGAATAATGCCACTTTTATCAAGGATTGTTTGAATTGGCGTTTTGTGAATTTGAGCCCGTCGGGCTCAAGTTCAGTTTCTAGTCCACAAATAACTAACAACCAGTTAGCAAATAGCCACTATCAATCAATAAGTTGGGAAATAAATATTGAATTGTGTGCAATGAGCAATGTGCTGTGACCATATGGTATTATTCAAAAACCTTATTACCTGAAGCCTAGAGCCCAATGTCCAAAGCCCCTAACTCCAAAACCGATTGCCTGGTTCCACTAATCACGCATTACGCATCACGCATCACGATCCTGAAATGTGGAAGCCGGTAAAAGGTTCGCTTGAACCCTTTATCGGTAAAAGATATAGTTATTGACATAAATTCCCAACAACAGAGCCAAATATGGAAAAGAATACTCCACCTGAAGATCCAAAACCCTGCCCCGAGTGCCATGGCTCCGGTCTCACGGCCAAGGGCTGTAATTTATTCCCCTGCCATGCCTGTTCCGGCTCCGGTGAGGTCAGCCCGGATAAGGACACCGAAACGCAGATCGATCCTGGGGCAACCCCGGAAAAAGCACCCCCCGATGACCGGTAAAAATGGATCCGGGCTCGGGTTTTTCATGCTCCTTTCACAGTTTTTACCTATGTAAAGTTTCCTGGTTTTTACCCTTGAAAAATTCCCTGGATTGTTATAATTAGAATGAGGGGAAAAGATATGTGGGGGGTGGTCGGATCAGGAACTTTAAAAGATCGACCCGGGAGCTCCTCCCTCGCCCCCTGAGGAGGATCTCCCGGAAGAAGTGGATCCCCTGGAGCTGGATAGAGAGGTTACACCCGGAATTACCAGAAGAGAATCTTCAAGCACTTTTCGCCGCTTACCGCCTCATCTCAACAAGATTGCCCATAAATACTCTTGCATCCAGGTCTATTCCCGGAGAGAACGCCGGTTGTCGTCGGTGCGGATACTGTTGTGCCCAGTTAAACCCTGGTCCAGTGGAAAAGTATGAATTTGATAGATGGGCTGAAAAAAAAGCCCTCATCAGGGGATTTTTCCACCCCGTTGAGAGGCCGCGTAGTCCACCCCATTTCGATGGATTTTACTTTGAGGGAGTAAGGCTAAAGCAGTGCCCGCTCCTACTTGTTAATCCCAAAGACGATAAGCAGTTCTGCTCTGTCTACCACCTCGGACCTGGGCACCGTCCGTCCGCCTGCGAAAATTTCAGACCAAACTATCCCAGATGTGAGATAACGCAGAAACCGTTGGTGTTCTGAACGATTATCAACGGGTCAGACCCCGTCATTTTTTCGTTTATGGATCAACCGTCAGCGATTCCCAACTTTTTGAGTTCTTCTTCCACCGCAGTACGAAGGGATTCATCAGGGTTTTCCGACAGGATCCGCCTGAAGAATTCCCCGGCTTTTTCCTTGTCTTTCTTATCGTATCCGTATACCAGCCCCAGATAATAAAGCGGCTTCAGGTTGGCAGGTTCAGCGTTCAGCGCAGCCTGGAATTTCTCTATAGCCCGGTCAATTTCTTTCATCTGCCTGTAGGTACGGCCAAGGGGGATCAGGACGCGTCCGCTTTTCGGCTCATATTCAGCCGCAGCGCGGAAGTGTCCCAGGGCCTCTGATCTATCGGTTTCTTCCAGGAAATACTCCCCTGCAAAAAGATGGGCCTGGACATTCCAAGGATTCAACCTGAGATACTCAAGGTTAAATTCCAGGCCGGCAAGCTTGGGTGAAGATACAGGGATAGTCTGATCGGCGGTGCCGGGCCTGATTGCTGCGTTCTCTACCACCCTCGTCTTGTTAATATCCGTCGTCTCCCCCCTGTCGAAGGATGCAACGCCCGCGCTAACCAGAACCAGGCCTACGCTCAGCACCATGATGTTTCGCCAGAAACTGGTAGCGGACAGCCTTATAATAATATCGGGTGATTCACCTTTTTGATCACGCTTTTTCTCATCCATCTTATCCTCCTTCTTTGCTTCCCGAGGCCAGCCGGTTCCTGACCGAATTTTATCTTGCTCCTGATTGCTTAATTAACATACCCCCCAGGGGTATGCAAGCTCTTTTCCACAATGCGTGTTAATGCCCAGTGTGCCTGTTTGGGGTCAGAGCTTTTTTTGTATTTGTTTTGGGGGTCTATTTTGGGGGTCAGAGCACTTTTTGCGCCAAAGGGCTCTTACACCATTTTTGCAGGTTGCCCGCTATTAAAGAACAGTAATTGGATCGGTGAATAACTTTGAATTCGGAATGAGCACCTTATTCCCCTCGGAATCAAGCTCCGTGTACCGCAGGTCAATAGAAATAACAACACCCTCGTAACCCGATATCTTTATCCGGTTTCCTTTCTCGAATGGCCGATACAGCAATATGAGGACGCCGGAAAGAAGATTGGAAATAGTATCTTTCAGAGCGAAGCCAAGTGCAAATCCCGTCAACCCCAGACCGGCCACTATTGCGGATACATCAATACCCAGCGTTCCGAGCGCCGTAACAAAGCCGAAGATTGTAAGTGTAACACTGCTTGTTCGAGCCAGCAGCAAAGTGAGACTTCCATCAAATTTCAATCGCTCAGCGGAATTGGTGATTATTCTTTTTATTATTTTCGCAAGGATAAAGAAAACGGCGAAAATTACTACAACTCCGATCGTTTTAGGTGCCCAGAGAGTCGCTTTGTCAAGAAAATATGGTAC
>QIFJ01000267.1 GCA_003229755.1 Pseudomonadota bacterium | reverse complement strand
TACTTTACGGCAGATGTTGCCGATCTCCCTTTCAAGGTTTCTGACACCAGCCTCCCTGGTGTAATTCATGATGAGCTTTTCCAGTGCTCCGTCTGAAATGGAAAGCAGCTTGTCGGTAACTCCATTACGCTCCATCTGGCGGGTAACGAGGAAACGCCTGGCTATATGCTTCTTCTCCTCTGTTGTATATCCCGAAAGGCGTATGACCTCCATTCTATCGAGGAGGGCAGGCGGAATGGGCTCCGCGAGGTTAGCCGTCGCGATGAACATCACAGATGAAAGGTCAAAGGGTGCTGCCAGATAATGATCCCTGAAGGCGTGGTTCTGTTCCGGGTCGAGAACCTCGAGAAGGGCCGAAGAGGGATCACCCCTGAAATCAGCCCCGATCTTGTCTATCTCATCGAGCATAAAAACGGGATTTCTGGAATCAGCCTGCTTGATGCCCTGGATGATACGCCCCGGCAGGGCTCCGACGTAGGTCCTCCTGTGCCCTCGTATCTCTGCCTCATCTCTCATGCCTCCCAGGGACATCCTGAAAAATTTCCTTCCCATGGCCCGGGCTATGGAACGACCAAGGGATGTTTTGCCGACGCCCGGGGGACCTACGAAACAGAGGATCGGGCCCTTAAGTCCCTTCCTGAGCTTAAGAACGCCCAGGTATTCCAGTATCCTTTCCTTCACGTGATCGAGGTCATAATGATCCTCGTCCAGCACCTTTTTCGCCTTCACCAGATCCAGACGATCTCTCGTTGTCCTTTTCCAGGGGAGCTCAACCATCCACTCCAGATAGGTGCGGATAATTGCGGCTTCAGCTGCATCAGGATGCATCTTTGAGAGTCTGTCCAGCTGCTTTTCAACTTCCCTGTGGACATCAGCTGGCATTTTCGCCGCTTTGATCTTCCTTTTGAACTCGTCTATCTCTTCTGTTTTCTCATCCTTCTCACCCAGTTCCTCCTGGATCGTCTTGAGCTGCTGGCGCAGGAAATATTCCCTCTGCGTCTTTGTCATCTCCTCCTTGGTGCGATCCTGGATGCGCTGCTGCATATCCAGGATCTGCAGTTCACGGTCCAGTATTTCATGGACTGCAACGAGGCGGTCTCCTGGATCCTCGATCTCGAGGATCGTTTGCGCTTCGGCAAGATCCAGGCCCATGTTTGATGCAACGAGGTCAGCCAGCCTCCCGGGATCGATGATATTTTCCGCTACAGCAAGGGCATCGGGGGCAATAGACCTGCCAAGCTGGACTATCTGGATAAGGCGTTCCCTTACTGTTCTGACCAGCGCTTCAAGCCTCAGGGGGACAGAATCCATCAGCTGTTCATCTATGAGAGCAGCCTTTATTGAAAAGAAGGGTTCCTCCTGAAGGAACTCGGAGATCCTGCCTCGCTGAAGTCCCTGAACAAGGATCTTGGCTTTACCATCGGGAGTCTTGAGCATCCTTACGATGACCGATACTGTTCCGAGTTTGTTGATATCATCGGCAGAGGGATCTTCGGCATCTCCGGATAACTGGGCTGCCAGAAAGATCAACCTGTCTTTTTTCAGGGCCTCATCAAGAGCGCTGATCGATTTTTCCCTTCCTACAAGGAGAGGAATGATCATATATGGGAATATAACCAGATCCCTGATGGGAAGCAGAGGCAGCTCAGTTGGTATTTCCAGGCCTTTTTGCTCCTCTAAATCATCTTCCTGTTGAGTGATAATCTCTTCAGCCATTTCCCTCCCCTGGCAGCGTGTCTGAATCCTCCGATACACTGCGAAGTTAACTGGTGACTGGTATCCTCACTTTGACTTTTCTCCGTTCCGCTACTTTTGTAAATTTTATGCTCAGAAGCCCATCGATTAGAGTCGCTTTGACATCCGCCGTGAAGACGCTTGCCGGCAGCTCGATAACTCTTCTGAAGAAACCGTACTGACGCTCCAGGCGCAGGTATCTTAAACAGGCCGCATCCTGGGATTCAGTTTTTTGCCCCTCGATTATCAGATAACCCTCATCTACGTAAAGTTTGACTTCTTTTTCCCTAACTCCCGGTAATTCACACTCTATAATTATCTCATCTCCCCTTTCCCATACGTCAACAACGGGATCCGAGGTCTCCACCAGCTGTTTCTTCGATTCAGATGCTGGTGACGAGAACTGGCGCAGAAGCCTGCTCATCCTGGTCCGGTACCAGATAAGATCATCGTAACCTTTTTTCTTCACCGGTCACCCCAAAAAGCAACGAGGCCCTTTAGATATTCCCTCAATTGTGGGCCCAATTCACCATCCTTGAGAGCATATACAATATTAGCAACAAGGAATCCAAAACGGTTCCCGGCATCGTACCTCGTACCTTCAAATACTACACCATAAACTTCATCGCTGTTAGCAATGTCCTGAAGGGCATTAGTAAGCTGTATCTCCCCCCGGTCATCAGGTGCAAGACCCTCAATTGCGGAAAAGATCTCCGGCGTAAGTATATATCTTCCTATAACAGCCATGTTTGATGGTGCATCCTTGAGGGGCGGCTTCTCAACAAGGTTTTTGATCTTGACGATACCGGGTTCGACCTCTTCTCCCTCAACGATACCGTATTTATCGACATCAGAATCGGGCACAAATTCAAGGGCCACTACTGTGGATTTATACTTCTCAAAAACCTTCAAAAGCTGGGCAATGCATGGAACCTCTGAATCCACTACATCATCACCAAGCATTACAGCAAAAGGTTCGTCTCCAACAGCGGCTTTTGCGCATTGAACAGCATGCCCGAGCCCTCTTGGTTCCTTCTGCCTTACGGAGATGATATCCACCATGCGGGAGATGTCTCTCACCATTTTCAGGAGTTCCTCCTGGCCCCTGGAGGCAAGAAACCCTTCCAGATCAGTAGAAATATCGAAGTGATCTTCTATAGCCCCCTTCCCCATGCCGGTAATGAGCACTATTTCGCTAATACCTGAGCGAACTGCCTCCTCAACAACTTCCTGGATAACAGGCTTATCCACAAGCGGCAGCATCTCCTTTGGCACAGCTTTCGTGGCCGGGAGAAAACGTGTGCCCATACCTGCGGCAGGAATAACAACCTTTTTGACTGCCACCGACGCCTCACTTTCCTTTTAGTATTGATAGTGTCGAAAAAAGTCCACCCTTAACTTTTTACACCGTGGAAAGCGAAAAGTGTCATTTTCGTTTTCCACTCAAATCAACAGCTTGCGGTGCAAGTAATTAATACGCCCCTCATTGGGCGCATCAATTACTTCTTGCGAGTCCATAAATATTGGTTCAGTTCCCAATTAATCGGTGGTCAACACATAGTGCACGGGTTCCGGTAAAAGTCCCTTCGTCTTCACAACGTCTTTCTCGCTTTGCTTCAGGGCCTTTTACCGAACCTCTATGTAACCAATGCAAATCAGCCCGGGGTTTTGGTGAATCACAAAGCGAAGCTAAAGGGGGTTGCGAAGCCGGGTGTTTCACCCGAAAACCCGGCTATATGAATACACTATTTTGAAACCTCACCAATTAATTGGGAGGTGCTCCTTAATATTAGACTTTATTACTAGACTCTATATGGTACTAATACCTTGATTTATAAGGTATATCAACTTCAAATTGGATTCATCCAACTCCGGAATCACGCTGGACTCAAACAATCGCATTTCCGGGGACGAGGCTTGACAAATCGAATCCCTTTTAAAATAATAGCCAATCCTTGCCGAAGTGGTGGAACTGGTAGACACGCCATCTTGAGGGGGTGGTGGGCGAAAGCCCGTGCGAGTTCGAGTCTCGCCTTCGGCACCAGCCAATAAAAGGGGCCCCTCGGGGCCCCTTTTTATTGGCAGTTCCTGGTTTCCAGTTTCTGGTTTCTAGTAAATAAGACTATGATGTTCGTGATCCTACTAGAAACAAGGAACCAGGAACAAGAAACTGGAACGAAGGGACGGTTTGATTCCTTGACACTAAATCTTAATTGAGATTAAATTCACGCAACAGAAGCTTTTCACGGACTACTACTGTTGAGAGGCTTATCTGATAGAGCCAGAATCGGGTAAATAATGAAAGACGTGGAAACAACCATAGAAAAGTTCAGGCAGACAGGCTTGAAGATCACTCCCCAGCGCATCAGTATTTTTAATCTTCTGAAGGATGATCGTGAACATCCCTCTGCTGAGGATATTTACAAGAGAGTCCTCAAGATCCATCCTTCGATCTCTTTCACAACAGTGTATAAAACTCTTCAGACCCTCAGGGACATGGACGAGATAAGGGAGTTGTCGATCAACCCCGAAAGAGTTCACTACGACCCGGCTACGGACGATCACATACATACCTTCTGTACAGTTTGCAGAAATATTGAAGATTTCATGCCTGATCACAGCTGTGAGTATCTCGAACTTGCCAGTTCGAAGATAAACGGTTTTCATGTACAAAGCGCTGAAGTCTACCTGACCGGTATTTGTGAAGACTGCAGTGTGTAAATCGACTACCGGATTGAAGGTTGAAAGTTAAAAGTTGAAAGTTGAAGGTTAAGTGCTATTAATAAGTCTATGGATATTCGGGTATCCATAGGCTTTTTACTTTCAACTTTTTGATGGTTTCTCGAGGTGTTCGAGAATGGGCAGCAACCTGATGGTTGTAGTTCCAGGTTTCAAGTTCCGGGTTCCAAGGATAATGACACAGTATCATATACAAGTGAGACAACGCCCACGAGAGCCGCATAAGTCTATCTATTTGTTCCTAAAGAGGCTCACAAGGAGGGTTCAGATGCGAGGCAGTCCCGCCAACAGCGGGAAGGAAACTGGAGGCGTATATGGTACATACGCCGAGGATTTCCAAGGGCCGATAACAAAGCAGATGAGCCCTTATTGAAGCCGCATAGAATCAACAATCACAGGAGGAAAAGATGGCGGAATTTAAATGCAGTGAGTGTGGAAAAACAAGAGAAGGACGGTGCAAACCCAGAAAGTGCGAATGCGGTGCCCAGAACAGTTTCGAGAAGCAGGAATAAATATTAGTTTTCAGGGTTCATCTCCAAATTAGTCAGTGGGATTTATGTATAGTTTATTCATCAGGCCGGGTTTTTGGGTGTAATCACTCGCCTTCGCAACCCCCTTTGAGCTTCGCTACGTGATTCACCAAAACCCCGGCCTGATTTAATTTTTCATTCATGGTTCTGGCCAGGGTTCCGGCAAAAGCCCCTGAAGCGAAGCTCAAAGGGGGTTGCGAAGGCGAAGGGGCTTTTGCCGGGACCCATTCATTTTGATTAAATAGATAATTTCATACCATCCTCAGCAACCAGGATTTTTCCGCCGAAGTGAGCCGTTGCCTCCTTGAGGATCTCTTCTGCCTTACAGTCAGGATTCAGGTGGCTCATCACCAGGGTTGCCGCGTGGATCTGTTCTGCCAGCCTGCCAGCCTGTTGCGGGTTCATGTGGCCCTCCTCCGTGACGCCCGGCGGAAGTGAGCATTCAGCTATGAGTATATCTGTTGTCCCCTTCCCCAACTGGAGCATTTCCATCGTGGGCTCTCCGTCTCCCGTAAACATCACGCCTGAGCCTGCCCCACTTTCCCGCAGAAGGTAAGCGAGGTTGGGTAGAGAGTGCACGGACCTACCCGCATCGATCCTGAATTCCCCCCACTCGATTAACTCCCCCGGCCACTCTTTTATATCCAATTCGTAGCCGGCTCCTTCAACCCAGCGTCCATAAAGTTTCCTTAAGGAAGCATAGTAATCACTAAAACCCTCCGGTCCGATAACAGTCAGGGGTGAGGTCCGGCCAATTTCCTCGGCTTTCATAGCAAAAAGGAAGGGCGCCAGATCAGCTACATGATCAAGATGCAGGTGGGTGAGCAAAACAGTGCCCACATCCGCCAGTCCTGCAGGGCTGTTTCGTACCAGATTCCAGATAGCACCTGGTCCGAGATCCACCATGATCGCCCTCTCCTCCGATCGGACGAGATACGATGGGGCTGACCGGTCTTTCTGGGGAATTGATGTTCCTGATCCCAGTATTGTTATTTCCATTGTAGATCTCCAGTATTAACAACAGTTGAACGTTGAAAGTTGAAAGTTGAAAGTTTGATTAAAACCCAGAGCCTATCGCCTATCGCCTATAGTCTGTTGCTCATTACTCATCGCCTTTTATTGTATTGCAGGTGTCTATTTTCCAATATCTAATTTCCAATTTCCATCAATTACTCATCACGTATAGCACGTTACGATCAGAGACCTTGGATTTTGGACCCAATTACTGATATCTTGACACATCGATACACTTCTCACCATACTAGGGGAAAATTTAATCGATGAAGTGATATTAGATGTTCAACGTTCAATGTTGATCTTGGATTTTGGACTTTAGATTTTGGGTCAGAATTAAGAGGCCAATCTCATTGATAAATTTCAGAAAAACAACCACGTATCTACTACTGGCGATCACAGCCTTTGCAATGATCTCCTGTTCCTCCACACCGAGTACGGAAGTCGATCCCGATGAACGGATCGCAATGGCCCGAAAACTGGCACAGAAGCATCGTTACGAGGAAGCAAAAAAGGTTCTGGATGGCCTTAAATTTACTATCGCAGGCACTACACGAGGTGAAGAAATCCAGTATCTGACTGCCGAGATCTATTACCGGCAGAAAAATTTCCTGGAGTCTGATTCTGCTTTCGCTGCGTATCTCGCCGGATATCCTGATGGTCAAAATGCCGCCGATGCTCTTTTCTATCAGGCTCTATCCAAAGTCAAGCAATCCGAGAGGGCCGTTTTGGGGTTTTTCAGGATCAGAACGGTGATTCCCACCGACAGGGATGTTTCCTTTATCTATGATGCCAGGAACCTCTTTTCCGATTATCTGGATCGGTACCCCGGCGGGGAGTTCTCGGATCAGGCGGCTTTTTGGCTGGAGACTCTCCGAAGCAAGGTGGGTGAACATGAGCTGGAAATAATTTCATATTATCTGAAAAAAAATGAACGCAAGGCAGCGATCAGGAGAGCAAACAGGATCCTTGCTGGAGACCACCCCCAGGAAATCAAGGATAGGGCCAGCTCTCTGCTGAAAAGGGCAAAATCGGGGAAAGATTGACCAAAAAAGCCATGGATGGACTTTTTACGACCATAGTATAGATAATCTATGGAGCGTTATGATCCAGGGGGAAAAATGGAGAAGGAAGACACCAGGGATATTATCAACAGGATTGATGAAATAATTTTTGAGGCTGATTCTTTTCTGGAGGTAAACGATTTCATCAGGGCCGAAGAGATCCTTATCTCTCTTCACAGGAATTTCCCCGATTTCGCCGACATCTGTAACCGGCTTGGGCACCTGTATCATCAGAAGG
>QIFJ01000215.1 GCA_003229755.1 Pseudomonadota bacterium | reverse complement strand
CGATCGTTGAACATCGCTACAGCCGTCTCGCCATCTTCCGCATCATCTACGAAATAACCGCAATCCTTGAAAACCTTGACGATCCCTTTTCGGAGAACCGGCTGGTCTTCAACGATCAGTAAGCTAATCACATATCCCTCCTTAATCCCCCGCTCTGTAAAGAGGAAGTACGACTATGAATTTTGTGCCGGCACCCAGTTCGCTTATGATCAGATACTATTTTCTGAGCCAGAGACATTCCAAGGCCAGAGCCGCCGCTTTTGGTTGTAAAAAACGGTGTAAATATCTTGTCTAACACTTCTTCTGAAATACCCGCTCCGGTATCTTCAATTGCCACCTGGATATTCATTTCATCTCTTACAACCTGCCTTGAAACTTCCTCAGGCACATAATCACCCGCATTAGAAGGAATCAGGCTGGTGCTGATGGTCAGCGTGCCCCCATCGGGCATAGCCTCGTATGAGTTGTTGATGATGTTGCCGAGGGCCTGAGCGATCTGGTGAGCGTCCAGCAAGACCGTACCTATTTCTGAAAAAGCATACCACACATCGATGCTGTGATAAGCGTAGAGGTTTTTATTAACGCTCTCGGTGATTATTTCATTGATATCGCATTCCTGGAGATTGATCGGTTTCTGTTTCACAAAGTCCAGGGTCTGAGTGATTATTCTGTCAAGCTTATTCACTTCACTGAGAATCTCGTCAGAAAGCTGCATCTTCTGGTCGTTTTTTTCGCCCTTGTGTAACAGGCCTGCATTGACCTTGATACTGGCCAGCGGATTTCTGATCTCATGGGCCAGCCATGCAGCCATCATGCCCAGAGCGGCGAGCCTGTCCTGAATCCTTTCCTGCGTTTCCTCCCGCTCCACTACAGTTAGGTCCTTGAAAAACATGGCAGTGGCAAGTCTGTTGGACTCGTCGTCAAAAACCGGTGAAAGAGTATAACCGATAGTTTTTCGCTCACCGCTGTGAGCGTTGATAATCTCAAGTTCGGCGCGGTCGGGAAGCGTATGCATTTCGAAGGAAGTCTTGAAGAGTTCCAGAAGGCGAGGGTAGGTGCTCAGAGCCTCACTGGAATCTCTTTCCGTATGATCTGTTTCATTATCAAGTTTGAGGATTTTCCCTGCAGAATCATTCAGGACCAGGATATTTCCCTTGCTCCCGATAATGATCAGAGCACTTTTCATATGTTTCAATATGCTAAGGGTAAAACTGCCAGTCAGTTTCATATTATCCTACAGCTTGTTGTCTGCCTTCCCGTAGTTCACTGAATGATCCAGACTAATCTTTATTGGAATCCCACAGTCAAGGCAAAAACAAGACGTTTCATTACCTCCGGGTCTGGATCCCATAATATGGCGCCGTTAAGGGTACCATTATAAAAGGATCCATAGGGTTTCAACGTTGCCGAATCTCCCAGGACAACCATGGCCCCGCCGGTTTCCGCGATGACTGTTCCCCCTCTTTCCAGGGACCGGGCATCCATTCCCGAACCGGGAAACACAGGATTAGCGGCATATACAGGTGCCCCGGACAACAAAGATATAAGAATGACGGATAATATATCCTTGACCATTCAGCAGTTGTTATATCCTCCACCCTCCCGCTGTCAAGTACATATCGCGAATTTCGGTTGTCAATTTTCTCTGGACACGGCGTTTCAAATGCAGTATCTATCATCTGTTTTCAGCAGAATGGATATTTGAAGATGAAAAAGAAGAAGCTAAAATACTTCGAAGAGAAGCTCAAGGCCTGGAAGGAGGAGCTTGTTCATGAGGCGGGCAGGACTGTAAACGGGATGCACGAGGAGAAAGCTCAATTTGCAGACCCCACAGACAGGGCATCCATGGAGACAGACCGCAATTTTCTTCTCCGTATAAGGGACAGAGAGAGGAAACTCATTGGCAAGATCGATATGGCACTTGGGAGAGTCGAAGATGAGTCCTTCGGCCTGTGTGACCACTGTGGCGAAGATATTGAGTTAAAGAGGCTGGAAGCAAGACCTGTGGCCACACTTTGTATTCACTGTAAAACTATCCAGGAAGAGGAAGAGAAGCTAAGCAGAAAGTGATAGACCTTTTCCTCTTCTAACACGGCCAGGCCCTCCTTTTCTTTCCGGCTGCTTCGTCAATTCGATCCTCAATTCGATTACCGTTATTGGTTCGCCTTTTCTTCCCAGCCTGTAATGAACTGACAGGGGCAGTACATGGTTCAGACAGATAAAAAAACAGTGCTTTACTATCAAATCTGCTCAAGGCCTTCGAGACTGCTCCCGCTCTCGATGAGAGACTCCAATACATACCCGGGGAAGGGATAACTTTCACCCTGTCCATACCCGTACATCCCCCAGAGCACCTTTGACAACATAATGTCAAGGAGGAGGAGACATGAGGACCATTCTGGTAGTCGACGATGAAGAGAGCATACGTCTTCTTTACAAGGAAGAGCTTGTGGATGCAGGGTATAATGTGCTACTCGCGCCCGACGGCGAGAGTGCCTTGAAGATCATAGAAGAGAAACGCCCGGATCTGGTCACACTGGATATCCGGATGCCTGGTATGGATGGGATCGAAGTGCTTCAGAAGGTTAAGAGTAGGGACAAGTCCATGCCGGTTATAATGTCCACAGCGTATGGTGAATACCGCCAGAATTTCGACATCTGGGCATCCGATGCGTATATCATAAAGACAGCCAATCTGGATGATCTGATAGAGACCATTGAAAGACTGCTTGCTGAAAAGGATGGTAGTTCGTGATCGCGTCCAACGCCCAACGACCAACGGCCAACGTGTTAAAATAGTGTCCAACGACCAATATGTTGGAAACACATAAATAATCGAAAATAAAGTTTGTCGGCCCTTTGCCGGAATACTATTCCTGGTTTCAACTTTCAACTTTTAACTTTCAACTTTTAACTTTCAACTTGCAACTAACAACTCCTAATACTGGTCTCGAAAATACTTTGAATATCACCAAAAAAAACCTACTTGCTAAAAACCTTATATTGCTGATTGCCGCGGTATCGATCCTGCTCGTAAACGGCTGCAGCCAGGATAAACCCTACAGTGAGACAAGGTTCCTGATGGGTACCCTTGTCGAGGTGGTGGCCTACCCTGATACGGGAAGCGTCCGCGACGTGGTTGCAAAAGCATTCGACAAAATGGAGGCGATCGAAGCGGCTACCGACCACCGAAGGGATGGGTCGTCCCTCGCAGCTCTAAAAAAGGGTGGATCCATTACCGTTTCCGATGATCTCATGGCGATCCTTACATCTGCCATTTCCATTGCCCGGGACAGTTCCGGTGCTTTTGATCCTACGATGGGCAAGGTTGTCGGCCTTTGGGGGTTCGACAGGGATGATCCACGTCTGCCGGATGCCAAGGAGCTGAAAAATGCACTGCTGACTGTGGGGTTTACGCGGATCAGCATGGAGGGGAACGTTGTCCGCGCCGATGCTCCCGTCTGGCTCGACCTGGGTGGTATAGCCAAAGGTTATGCTGTCGACGAGGCGGTTCGCCTTCTGGAGGAGAGCGGCGTTCAGGCCGGTATAGTCAATGCCGGGGGTGATCTGAGGGTTTTCGGGAAGAGGCCTGGTCGCCGGAACTGGAGGATAGGCGTGCAGGACCCCGACGACTTTCAGAGTCTCATCGGGGTTCTTGAACTAGAGGGCGGTGCCGTTGCGACCTCCGGTGATTATGAAAGATATTTCGAGATAGATGGAAAGCGCTATCATCATATTCTTGATCCGGCTACCGGGTTTCCAGCCCGGTCAGGGCTCAGGAGCGTAACCGTGCTCGCTCCCGATGGTCTCCAGGCCGACGGCCTGGCAACCGCGGCTTTCGTCATGGGGCCCGAAAGAGGCTTAAAATTTCTGGATAGCCGTTCGGGCATCCAGGCGATTCTGGTTACCGGGAACGGTAAGATGTTAACTACCGATGGGATTGGGAGCGAGGTAGGCTTTGAGAGAAGGTAACGGTCTTTTGCCGGTCAAAACATCGTTGATCGTCCGGCGTCCCACGTTTTGGGATGCCTGCCTTCTTGTTTTCCTGGTCTTTCTGATCTTCATGATACCGGGTCGTCTTGCCGGAGTATCCGGTGATTCC